>JANWZG010000462.1 GCA_025054735.1 Cyanobacteriota bacterium
GGATAGCTAAAACCGTACCTATCATGCCTGCTTTAGAGCCGCTTGCTATGCTGCAAAAGTCTTGATTAGTCAGCATAACAACTAGCAGGTTGCTGTAGGCTGTAGAGGACTCCGAACTTGCAACACAAAAAAGTCATCCTGCGCAGTAAGGGACTCAATTAGATAGCCATGCATCCGTAAACTGTCAGGAACTTGCTCGATCGGCTCTCCAGGATCCAGCCACACTTCAAGAAGGGAATCTGGTGGTAGCTGCTCCAACCGCAATCGTGTCCGTACAAAGTTGATTGGACATGGTGTACCACGCAAATCCATGTGTGCATCAGGCGTAGGGGACTGTGGCGACTGAG
The DNA here is from genome assembly GCA_025054735.1 of Cyanobacteriota bacterium. Lineage (NCBI taxonomy): Bacteria > Bacillati > Cyanobacteriota > Cyanobacteriota bacterium. The sequence goes on from JANWZG010000462.1 coordinate 348, forward strand.
TAACCATAGCTATCCACCAAAGACCTTACCAAGGAATCCCTCAATACCACCCTTGCCAACGCGATCGCCCCGAACCTTAGCTAGCTTCTCCAATAGCTCCCGCTCTTCAGTTGAAATTCGGGTAGGAATATCGACCTGCACCGTAATCAGGTGATCTCCACGACTAACCGGATTTCCCAGCCGAGGCACACCCCGTCCCTCTAACATCAGTACTGTATTCGGTTGAGTACCGGGTGGAATCGTTAGCTCTGCCAGACCATCCACCGTAGCGACATCCAACCGACAACCCAAGATTGCCTGGAGATAGCTAATTTTTACCTCAGAGAGAATGTTTGTGCCATCACGCTGAAATTCCGGGTCTTCATTCACGAACAAATACACATACAAATCTCCTGGCGAACCACCGCGTTGACCTGCATCTCCTTCACCTGACACCCGTAAGCGAGTACCATTGTCAACACCTGCCGGGATATTAATTTTCAACTTCTTCGTTTCCTGCTTTTGCCCTGCCCCACCACAGGCATCGCACTTATCTTCAATCACCTGTCCGGAGCCATTACACGTCGGGCAAATTGAAACCTGGGTGAAACTACCAAAGGGAGTCCTAGTAGCACGCCGAATCTGGCCGGAACCGCCACAACTAGGACAGGTTCGAGGCTTTGTACCAGGTTTAGCGCCAGTACCACTACAGACCTCACAGGTCTCTAGATGATTAATCCGAATTTCCTTTTCGCCACCAAAAACTGCTTCACGAAAGTCCAGCTTCAGATCAATGCGCAAGTCGTCCCCGCGAATTGGCCCACTGCGCCGCCGACTCGCCTGGCCTACTCCACCAGAAAAACCGCTGAAGAAACTCTCAAAAATATCTGCAAAGCCACCAAAGTCAACAGTCTCGTAACCTGAAGCTGCACCAGCACCGCTAACGCCTGCTTCACCAAACCGATCGTATCTAGCCCTCATTTCTGGCTCCGAGAGCACCTCATACGCTCGGTTGATCTCTTTAAACCGCTCCTCAGCCCCTTCTTCCTTGTTGACATCGGGGTGATACTTGCGGGCCAACCGACGATATGCGCGCTTTAATTCATCTTTGTCTGCGTCACGAGAAACGCCAAGAACTTCGTAGTAGTCGCGAGCCATGGCAGATAGGGATTACGTATGGAATACAGTGAAGAAATACAATTGCCAAACAACTATGCAACCAACGTTGACGTTGTTATGTAATCTATAACGTAACATTTCTGGCTTTAGTCGAATAGCCCACTAAGGCGATAATAACCGAACCTTTGACCGACAATTTTAACCGAACTAACAATGCTAACTATAGTAACCACATTCATCTGCGCAGACGTTTAACTAGCTGAGACAGATTTATTACTCTTCGATCGGTTCATAGTCAGCAGCAACGGTGTCATCATTGGCAAAGTCAGTGTCATCTCCGTCGAGAGGCATACTACCACTAGGAGACCCAGCAGAGACACCAGTTTGCTGATATACAGCCGAGCCAAGCATGTAGATAGCGTCTCGCAATGCATTAATGCGAGCAGTCATCTCTTCGACAGTGACTGATTTGTCAGCCAAGGCTGCTTTCAGTGCCATAACCTTTTCATTAGTTTGAGCTTTCAACTCATCAGAAATAAACTCTCGATTATCTCGCAGGGTTGTCTCATAGCTGTAGAACAGACTGTCAGCCTGATTTTTGAGTTCAACCAACTGCATTCGCTGCCTATCTTGATCGGCATAGAGTTCAGCCTCTTGCCGCATCCGCTCAATTTGACTTTGGGATAAGCCACCCGTATTGGTGATGCGAATACCTTGCTCCCGGCCAGTTCCCTTGTCTTTAGCAGAGACTTTAAGAATGCCGTTAGCATCAATCTCAAAGGTAACTTCAATTTGAGGAACACCCCTAGGAGCCGGAGGAATGCCAGTTAACTGAAACTTTCCTAGGCTCTTATTATCGCGCGCCATAGCACGCTCACCTTGCAGGACGTGAATTTCTACAGATGTTTGACCATCTGTTGCTGTTGAAAAGACTTGCGTTTGACTAGTGGGAATTGTAGTGTTCCGTTCAATAATCTTTGTAAATACCTCGCCCAAGGTTTCAATGCCCAAGGACAAAGGCGTAACGTCTAGCAGTAGCAAATCTTTAACTTCACCACCCAAGACACCCCCTTGAATAGCCGCTCCTAGAGCCACTGCTTCGTCGGGGTTAACTGACCGATCAGGTGACTTTCCCTTAAAGAACTTCCGGATGGCTTCTTGAACGGCTGGGATCCGTGTGGATCCTCCCACCAACAGAATGCGATCAATGTCATCAATTCCCAAACCAGCATCCTTTAACGCTTGATTAACTGGTTCGATCGTGCTTTCAACCAAATGACTAACCAGTTCTTCAAACTTGGAACGAGTTAACTCCATCTCTAGGTGCTTTGGCCCCGTTTCGTCTGC
>JANWZG010000463.1 GCA_025054735.1 Cyanobacteriota bacterium
GGGCCTTGTCATTAACATTGCCGATGTTAGTCAGCTCAAACAAGCGGAATTAGAAAATCAGTCCCTGCGCGAGCGATTACAATTCCTGCTGGCAGCAAGCCCTGGGATCATCTACTCCTGCACGGTTGACGGTTATTTTCGTTATACGTTCATTAGCGACACAGTGCAGACACTGTTGGGCTACACAACTGTGGAATGGCTAGCATCACCAGACATGTGGATCACGCATTTGCATCCAGATGATGCGCCCTGTGTGTTGAACTGCTTGATGCCTCTGCTGGCCAACGATCGTCATACCCATGAATATCGGCTACGCCATCGAGATGGTCATTACACGTGGGTACGAGATGAGATGCAACTAGTCCGCAATCCCAATGGGGAAATCTTGGAAATTGTGGGCTGTTGGGTGGCGATCGACGATCGTAAAGCCTCAGAGCTAGCCCTTGCCGAGTCACAACGTCAGTATCAAACACTGGTTGAAAACTCACCCGATGTTATTGAGCGGTTTGATGTTAACCTGCGCCATCTGTACGTCAGCCCATCCCTAACCAGAATGACTGGCATACCTGTTGATGCCTGTTTGGGCAAAACCTACCGTGAACTAGGCATGGATGAAGCCATGGTCGAGCGGTGGGAAGCTGCTGCTGCCGACCTTTTAGCCACTGGACAAAAGCAGGTGATTGAGTTCTCTATCCCAACTCCGCAGGGTGTACGCTCCTTTGAGATGGCGCTGGTACCAGAGTTATCAGCGCACCAGACCATCGAGTCAATTCTCTGTATTTCTAGGGACGTGACCGATCGCAAAGCGGCTGAAGCAGCTCTGCATGAGCAACAACTCTTCATTCAACAAATTGCTGAATCGACCCTAGCGATTCTATATGTCTACGACTTGCTTAAGCAGCAGATGGTTTACACCAGCCCCCAAATCACTACAGTGTTAGGCTATTCATCTGATGAACTTCAGGCCATGGGTGGGAATTTGTTCTCTCAGTTGCTGCATCCAGATGACCTGCCCAGTCTGATGGTTCATCACCAGCAGTTTCGGGCTGATGACCACTATGTGGAAGCTGAGTATCGAATTCGGCACAAGTCTGGTCGTTATCGGTGGTTGTTGAGTCGCGATCGTGTTCTCAATCGCACTCCAGAGGGGAAACCTAGACAAATTGTGGGAGTGGCTGTAGACATTACTCTGCTCAAGCATACGCAAGTAACCTTGCACCAGCAGGCAGAGCGAGAGCGTATAGTAACCGCGATCGCCCAGAAAATTCGCCAAACCCTAGATCTAGAGCAAGTTTTGGAAACAACAGTAACTGAGATACGGCAGTTCCTACAGGTTGATCGCGTTATTATCTACCAATTTACCTCTGACTGGAGTGGGGCGATCGTGGCTGAGTCAGTCGTAGCGGGTTGGAAATCTATTCTGGGGATGCAAGTTGCTGATACCTATTTCGTTGATACCCAGGGCAAACCCTATGCCCAAGGACGTATTCACACCATAGATGATATTTACACCACCAATCTCCAGCCCTGTTATCTAGAGTTACTAGAAGCCATGCAGGTGCGAGCCAAATTGGTGGTGCCTATCTTGCAGCATGACCATTTGTGGGGGTTACTGGTGGCTCAGCATTGCCAAGCACCACGGCACTGGGAACCCTGGGAAGTTGATTTACATAAGCAGTTAGCAACTCAACTAGCAATTGCCATCCAGCAGTCTGAGCTATATCAACAGGTGCAAGCTCTCAATGCCAGCTTAGAGCTACAGGTGCAGGAGCGTACAGCCCAACTTCAACAAGCCCTAGAATTTGAGTCTCTGCTCAAGCGAATTACCGATCGTGTGCGCGATAGCTTGGATGAGGAACAGATCTTACAATCCGTAGTGGAAGAGTTGGCTCAGCAGCTAGCCTTAGTAGGCTGTGACACCGGTATCTATAATGCAGAACATACCATTTCTGCCATCACCCATGAGTTCACCACTACGCTGGCTTCTGCCCAAGGCAAAACCTTTGAGATTGCCACATCTCCCCACCCAGAGATTTATACTTACTTGCTTCAGGGCCAATGGTGCCAGTTTTGTAGCATTACCCCCAATCCATTGCGCAGTAATCAAGGATTTCTCAGCATTCTAGCAGTACCAATCGTTGATGACCGAGGTGTATTGGGAGACCTGTGGCTATTTAAGCCACCATCAGCAGTGTTTGACAGCCAAGAGGTACGGTTAGTAGAGCAGGTGGCCAACCAGTGCGCGATCGCCCTGCGTCAGTCTCGGCTGTATCAAGCAGCTCAAGCACAAGTCAAGGAACTAGAACGCCTTAACCTCCTAAAGGATGACTTTTTAAGCACAGTTTCCCACGAGCTGCGATCGCCCATGGCTAGCATTAAAATGGCCACCCAAATGCTCGAAATTAGCCTTAAGCAAGAGAACGTCTTAACAGATGAGACACGTCCCATCAACCGCTACCTCAAGGTCTTGCACGAAGAAGAAGACCGTGAAATTAATCTCATCAATGACCTACTAGATTTAGCTCGTGTAGACGCTGGTACAGAACCCCTTAACCTTACTGCTATCAGCTTGCAGTTTTACCTGCCTCATATCTCAGAAGCATTTGCCGAGTGTGCTCGCCAGCAGCAGCAACACCTGATCATTGAGATACCTGATGACTTACCTCCCCTCACCACTGATCTCGCAACTCTAGAGCGCATCATCACCGAACTGCTACACAACGCTTGTAAATATACCCCCTCTGGAGAAACCATCAGCATCCATTGCTGCCAA
>JANWZG010000464.1 GCA_025054735.1 Cyanobacteriota bacterium
ATTGCATTGGGATTTATCTGTCTTGGAACTGAGTTCCTGGTGGATAGTAACGCTCATCTCGCAAAATCCAGCCAGTTTGTTGCTGCAAGTAAGCATGGGTGCTGAGTCCCAGTTGTCGGGCTGCCTGAGCTACGACTTTATAACTCAGCCCTAGACGATCGCACAGTTCTCGTTGCCGTAATCCTTCAATACTCATCAGATTTGCAGGCTCATCAGATTTGCAGGATAGTTGCGGAAATAAATCAGGGTAAATCATGGGCAGCAATTGATTGAGCACGACACCAGTCATCCTTCTGCCAGGAGAGTGATGCAGCAGCAGGTAGACAGGCTTAGCAATTTCCAACCCCCTGCCTTAGATAGATGAGGCGACACCCGCCCATAGAGAATCATCATCAGTTGACTAATTCGATGGAAACCAACAAACTGAGAGTCAATTTTCCCTTTTCAAAGGCACAGGGGCAGATATTGATCGTAATCACCAAACCGTTGAAACAGATCCACACTAACTACAAGAGATACTAGCTAATCTGACTAGACCTCCTGGAGCTAAGATTCTAAGCACGTCATAATGGTTATAGTCTATTGAGAAATAGTTGCATTTGAATATGCTATCAACTACTTGCAAAAAAAACAACCGACGCTAAGGCGTATTCAGACTGGGTTCTACTATGTCAGTTGGTAATGATTGGCTGGTAATGAAGACTTCGATCCTCCAAATCTACTACTTTTACAGTGAATTCAGTAAATGCCTAGTCCAATAGGATATGAGTAATTAGTGCTTAGCACCACAGAGTAATCATGAACTTATGCTTGACCTTATTGAGAATCTTTACTAATATGATTGTTATTCATTATGAATGTTATCTGTAATCTTGGCTGAAGACACTCGGAGTTATTCTATATCCCCTTATTGGAGCCTGCTATACTCCTTTCTCTTCGAGAAAGGTTTGTACTGACTTGAAGTCCCTGTGACGCAACACCCACAGTTTGAAGATGCCTTACTTCTGAAAAGTTGTTGTCAAGGAGTAAAGACATTGCCCAGTTAGTGCGGCCTAGAACCTGGCAACAACATGAGTCTAGTCAGGCTGTCAGTGTAGCGGCAATGGAGCAAACCTATCTGACCTTCTCCTTCTCCCCACTATGGCACTCAATCCTTTCTGTGATAACTTGTTGTAACCGATAGTGACCTATGATTTACCCCAATCTGATGAACTCTACTGTGATCCAGTCTAACAGAGTATTACCTAGGCTAGATTGCCCGTCTTGGCGCTCCTTAAAGCGACGCGAGCATCTACCCTCCTATACCCATGAACTGTGGCAGATTGAAAGTGGGGCTGTGCGAACCTACACGTTGGCTGATGATGGCACGGTGGTTGTTTTGGGTTTTTGGGGAGTAGGGGATACGATCGGCAATGCATTGAGTCAAATTCAACCTTGCATTTCAGAGTGTCTAACCGATGTTCAAATCCGGTCTTTGCCGATAGATGAACGGTGGAATATGAATCAAACCTTGCAGAGTCATCTCCAACAGGCTCAAGAACTGTTACGGATTCGCAGTGGTCAGATTCATCAGCGGTTGGAGCAACTCTTAAGTTGGTTAGCCTACAAGTTTGGCTGTGAACTGGAAGAGGGACAGTTGATTAAGTTGCGGTTGACCCATCAAGATTTTGCTGAAACCCTTGGGACAACGCGCGTAACTGTTACGCGACTTCTTAGCCAACTGGAACGGGAAGGGCGCATTCAGTGGGTTGAGCAACACCTGTTACTGCGGCGGGAATAGATAGACGATCGGAAACGATACTGAGGCGGCATTGTTGCATGAAGGGGAGTCGCGAGCGGGAGAGACATGATAGATTTCAGTTACTACACATCCAAATTGAAGGCTAGGGGAGGCCTCACCTTCTGGATTGAGGAGTCCGTCCTGGAGCAGTGGGTGGTTGAGGATTTGAGCGGCAAGCCGGGCGCGTCTATCTTTGAGAGAATATTTGAGCTGCGGTCAATTGCAAGTGGGGAAAGGTTGGGGAGTGGATAGGTTGATCGCCTCGAAAGGTTGCCTCTTCGTACAATCCCTCTACTAGGGTTAAAACCATTACTGTTGCCTTGGCTGGGTCAACAATCCAATATTCAGGAATTTGGCGGGCGGCATACTCCGATCGCTTGTATCGATAGTCCCGATTTTCGCTGCTGGTGCCGGGGGAAACTACTTCTACTACCAACTGAGGTGGGGGCATATCGGGCAATATAATGCTACGGCTAGACCCCGCTAAAGCTGCTCCCAACTCCTCCGTGAGCACCATAATATCTGGCACACGGGCCGTAGCGCGGGAACCACTCACCACAATTTCTGTTCCCCGCCGCAACAAAGAACCTGGAACATGCTGTGCAAACGCCAGGATTAGAAAAATAGCAATAACATTGTTGATGTCACTTTCAGCGGGCATTTCCACCAGTTCCCCATTCACTAGCTCATAGCGTGTATCGGTGCCATCGTCATAGGCTAGATACTCCGCTAAGGTCATATATCGTTGAGCAGCAAGAACCATAGACTAAACCCAGGATTGTGCATTGCTACTCCAGTCTATCGTCATCTCTCCTCGGTTTACAACCGCAGGCTGAGGCGGAATACTTGCCAGTTAGCGGAATTCGACTTGACATGCACTCCCATTGCTTCCATAGATTTGTTTGAAGTGAGCCGTAGTGGGTTCAACAATTGAGCAGCCATACCGTTTGGCAATGACAGCTATGGGAATACTAGATTCAAGATGAGTAGG
>JANWZG010000465.1 GCA_025054735.1 Cyanobacteriota bacterium
AGAAGGTGGTGAGCAGTTCTTTGAAGAGGCGATCGTGGTCAATCATGGCGTGCCTTGGGATGGCAGGACGAGTGATGGGGTGACTAGCAACCTATGCATCGGAATGAATCATCAGCATAAATCAATTTTGAATCAGTTGATTGTGACACAGGATTGACTAGCTGAAGGGTGTGGTCGATCGCGCCTTTGCCGAGCCTAGCCCTCAATTTCACCGTTGCTGCTGGTGCGATCGTCAGTGCCAAATCAAGGGTTTAGGATTCCAGACAGGTGATAGGATTGTTTCTCATGCTATGCACCTTATTGCAGGACATTTCCTCAGTTTTTCACCCTAGATGACCTACCCTATGACCCATCCCTACCGACTGGAAAAAGACTCTATGGGAGAGCGCCAACTCCCGGACAGTGCCTATTACGGCATCCAAACTCTGAGGGCAATGGAAAATTTTCCTATCAGTGGCCTGAGAGCGCTGCCTACTTACATTGATGCCTGTGTGCTGATTAAAAAGGCAGCCGCGATTGCCAATGGTGAGTTAGGGTGCATTCCGGCTGAGCTGAGTGCCGCGATCGTCCAAGCCGCCGATGAGGTGCTAGCAGGTAAGCTGCGAGATCAGTTTGTGGTGGATGTTTACCAGGCAGGAGCGGGTACTTCTCACCATATGAACGTCAATGAGGTGTTGGCGAATCGGGGACTGGAACTGTTGGGCGACCAAAAGGGTAACTACCAACGTCTTAGCCCCAATGACCATGTGAATTATGGACAGTCAACCAATGACGTGATTCCCACCGCCATTCGGATTGGTGGCTTGTTAGCCCTAGAACGAAGCCTATTTCCCGCCCTGTCGCAGGCGATCGCCAGCTTGGATACCAAAGCTCAAGAGTTTAGCCACGTCGTGCGATCGGGCAGAACCCACCTGCAAGATGCTGTTCCTGTGCGTCTAGGTGCAACCTTCCGAGCTTGGGCGCAGATCTTAACGGAACATATGATTCGCATTGAGACTGCCTCTGGAGATCTCACCTTGCTGGGCATTGGTGGCAGTGCAGTTGGTACCGGACTTAATACCCATCCCCAGTATCGCTTCCGAGTCTGCGAGATTTTGTCGCAGTTAATTGATCATCCCCTGCGTCCAGCCCCCCACCTGATGGCCGCCATGCAGAGTATGGCTCCCTTTGTGAACGTGTCTGGAAGCCTGCGTAACCTGGCTCAGGACTTGGCCAAAATTTCCCATGACTTGCGCCTGCTAGACTCAGGCCCCAAAACTGGCTTCAAGGAGATTCAACTGCCGCCCGTGCAACCTGGATCCTCAATCATGCCAGGGAAATATAATCCCGTGATGGCGGAAATGACCTCAATGGTGTGTTTCCAGGTGATGGGCTATGACACAGCGATCGCCGTTGCCGCCCAAGCCGGACAACTAGAACTGAACGTGATGATGCCGCTGATTGCCTATAACCTCATCCACAGCATCGAGTTATTGGGCAACACCTTGGCAGCCCTAACGGAGCGTTGTCTCAAGGGAATTACTGCTAACGTTGATCGCTGTCGCGCCTATGCTGAGGGTAGCCTAGCGTTAGTTACTGCCCTAAACACCCACATTGGCTACTTGAATGCTGCGGCGATCGCCAAAGAATCTCTAGAAACAGGCAAATCGTTGCGACAACTGGTGCTAGAAAAGGGCCTAATGACAGAAACTACCCTAGCCGATGTGCTGAATCTGGAACAAATGAGCCAAATGCCTCAGGACGATCCCAAGCTAGAGCACTAGAGTAAGGTGTAAGCTACTAGGCCAACACATCAGGGTGTCTAAACGGTGTTTAAACACTGGCATGATGATTTCATTGATTAAACAGTTTTTCTATGCAGTTGATTAATGCTCGCCTACCAGGGGCGATCGGACTTTACCAGATTCACCTTGATGACCATAGCATCATTCGCATGATTCAACCCATGGAGGGGGGACTAGTTGATGCCGTGATGGATTCTTCCACCCTAGACCTGGATGGCGACTGGGTTTCTATGGGTGGTATTGATCTTCAAATTAACGGTGCGCTAGGGTTGCCGTTTCCCGATGTTCAACCAGGGGATGAGCCTAAGTTACAAGCAATCTGTGAATTTCTCTGGCAACAGGGCATTGATGCCTTTTTGCCAACGATCGTCACCTCTTCCATAGACAAAATTCAGCAGGCCCTAGCTGTTTTCACACAGGTCACAGGTGCTCGCTGTCAGGTGCTAGGTGATTCCTCACCTACTGTTCCACCAGTCCCGACTACACCTACTGTCTCTACGATTGCTTCTAAAACTGCAAGGATTCTGGGAGTCCACTTGGAAGGCCCTTTCCTCAACCCAGAGAAGCGAGGGGCACATCCTGCGGAACACCTCTTGCCTTTAACCATCGATAACATCAAGCAAGTTCTAGGCCGCTATGCCGATGTGGTGAAGGTCATGACCCTGGCCCCAGAGATGGATCCTACTGGTGAGGCGATCGCCTATCTGCGTAGTTTAGGCATTACAGTCAGCCTAGGACATTCCCAAGCCACTGCTCAGCAAGCCCGACAAGCATTTGCCCAAGGTGCCACTATGGTGACCCATGCCTTTAACGCCATGCCTGCCTTACACCACCGAGAACCTGGCCTCTTAGGAGCAGCCCTCATCAATACCAAGGTGATGTGTGGGTTTATTGCCGATGGTGAACATATTAGCCCAACGATGTTGACGCTGTTATTGCGGGCAGGGGAGTACGATCGACGGTTATTCCTCGTCAGTGATGCTCT
>JANWZG010000466.1 GCA_025054735.1 Cyanobacteriota bacterium
CAGTTTGCGATCGAACCACAGGTGCAGATTGATAACGGGTACCCCTTCCAAGCCTTCCAGCTTTCGGAAAAAGTCAAGCTCAGCCCACGCAGCAGGCATCAATACCTTCATGACATCCACAGGCATCGCTGATACATAGCAGTCAGCCGTAACGGTGTAATCTGCTGCACCCTGTAAGCCGTGAATTAAGAAGTGTTGAACGGTGTTATCAGCATTCAACACAATCTGCTTCAAGGGTGAATTAAGACGTACCTCACCACCCCGGGCAGTGATGTAGTCTACTAGAGGTTGACAGAGACGCTCGGTAGGTGAGCCATCCAGAAAGGCAATTTTGGAGCCATAACGCTCCTGCAAGAAGCGGTTTAAGGCAGTTAGGGGAATGGTTGCCGATACTTCATCAGGATTGATAAAGGTCAAGGCTTTAGAAGCAGCAATAAAAATATCAGAATTGACCCGATCGTCAATGCCTTGATTCCGTAGCCATTCCAACAACGTGTACCGATCCATATCTTCCACATATCGTTGGCCCCTTACCACAGCAGGTAACAGGCCGATCGCGAAGCGCAGCTTTTGCTCCCATGTCAACATGTCATTGTTACGAAGAATCGACATGATGACATTAAAAGGAGCTGGAATGTCTGGAACATCAAAGCGGGAATAGGTACCAGGCTTTTCTGGTTGGTTGAAAATCAACGTATGCTGCTTCCATTGCAGCCGATCTTCAATACCTAGTTCCTTCAACAGTTGCAGCATGTTGGGATAAGCACCAAAGAAGGCATGTAGCCCAGTTTCATACCAATCACCGTCGTCATCTTGCCAAGCGGCTACCAGCCCACCTAGCACGTCTCGGCTCTCTAACACAATTGGTATGTGCCCCGCATCCGAGAGATACTTAGCACAGGCAAGTCCTGCTAATCCGCCACCTGCGATCGCAACACGCATAGAAAATTTTGTTAAGTAAATCTAAAGGTAACCGCTTTTATTATACGCCTTAATATTTACAGTCCTTAATAAACTATTCAGAATTTAGTTATTAATTCCTAGGGGTTCATCCACCGTGACTGGCGGCTGTGTCAGTCAATCACCATGTTGGTAGTGAGAAACAAGTCATCATCAAGTGGCGGTCGAGGGGACTTGACCCCCTATAGAGAATAACGTTGGGGATAAGGTTCCCTGTATCCCCTTCCTAGAAAATCCTTACCTTATCAATACAATTCCCCAAACGATCACTACAGATGGCTTGTCGTTAAGTCCTTACTACGAACTACTACGAACTACTACGAACTACTAGGTTACTTAGCTGACTTTTGGAGAAACGGTATAACAGCCACCTATGCTCTCATGACTCAATGCTCAACCAAGGCCATGAACCAAATGACCTATGATTGGGAAAATTATTATCGCTGGGAGGAAAGATGCGTGAGCGATCGTCAGGAACCAACAGCATTGGCTCGTACCCCGTTGTATGACCTTGCTCTGGAGGCAGGAGCACGCATGACCGCTTTTTCTGGGTGGGAAATGCCAGTACAGTTTGCGGGTATCACTAAAGAACATCAAGCTGTACGTCAGCAGGCAGGACTATTTGATATTTCTCACATGGGCAAGTTTGTTGTCAGTGGCGAGGGGGTGCTGGATCAGTTACAAGCTCTCGTTCCCTCAAATCTTAAGCGGTTGCAACCGGGAATGGCGCAATACACGGTACTCTTGAACGAGCGGGGTGGCATCCTAGATGATTTGATCGTCTATAACCAAGGTGTCACAAAGGCTGGCGAAGAACGAGTAGTGCTGATTGTGAATGCGGCAACCCGAAGCCAGGATAAGACTTGGTTATTAGCACGGTTAGAATTCTCTCAGGTGGAGTTGCACGATCGCACAGTAGACCAAGTATTACTGGCTGTGCAAGGGCCGCAAGCGATCGCAGCACTTCAACCCCTAGTAGACTGTGATTTGGCTCCTATTCCTGCCTTTGGACATGTGGAGACAAATTGTTTGGGAGCACCAGCTTTTATTGCCCGCACAGGCTATACCGGTGAAGATGGTGTCGAGGTGATGGTGGATCCTGCTGTAGGGATGGAATTGTGGCGATCGTTGCTGAATGCTGGTGTCGTTCCCTGTGGCCTTGGAGCACGGGATACCCTACGCTTAGAAGCAGCTATGTGCCTCTATGGGCAGGACATAACCACAACGACAACTCCCCTAGAGGCGGGGTTGGGATGGATTGTACATCTAACGGAAAAGGGTGACTTCATCGGACGGGCTGCCCTAGAGCAGCAGCAACAAGTTGGGGTAACCAAGCGTTTAGTGGGGCTGCGTATGCAGGGCCGTAACATCGCCCGCCATGATTATCCAGTACTCTATGACGAGCAAGTTGTGGGTGTGGTTACTAGTGGCACGCTGTCACCAACCTTGGGCTATCCGATCGCCCTCGCCTATCTACCAACAGCCCTCGCTAAAGTAGGGCAAACCGTGATGGTTGAAATCCGAGGTAAACACTACCCAGCTACTGTAGTGAAGCGGCCCTTCTATCGTCGTCCAATGGAGTGACCTATAAGCCAAGAATCCTCACTAATGTCAAGTCAACCATTGTCAAGTCAGCCATTGTCAAGTCAGCCATTGTCAAGTTAGCCATCGTCGAGTTAGCCATAAAGTCAGCTCCTTAATCAACAACTGTACGGGGGCTGATTAGAATGGTTGTGTCTAGGGCTTAAGCCCTGACCGAGAGCTTCAACGGCAATGGT
>JANWZG010000467.1 GCA_025054735.1 Cyanobacteriota bacterium
GGCCTGACCATTTCGGTGAAATCCCTACAGTCTGGGCGATCGCCCCCTGTCTACAGGCGTGATGGCGGGGCAAGGGGGCGGCGTTGTCAGATCATCCCCTGACGCGGGCGATGTTGCCACTGTTGACGGGGAACGGCGGGGCATCGGATGACTAGCGGTGTATTGGTACTAGAATCTTCTTGGAAACACCAACCAGCATTTGCACGCGATCGCCCATGAAGCTCTATCTAGACACTAGCGCCTTGAATCGGATTTTTGATGATCGCTCCCAAGTGCGGATTGCCCTAGAAGCTTTAGCCATGCAATCTATCCTCTTATTAATTCAAGATCAGAAAGTGCAGTTAATCACCTCAGATGCCCTCTCCTACGAAGTCTCACGCAATCCTTATGCCGAAAGGAAAGCAGTGATTATGGGCATCTTACAACTGGCATCGGTTCATCAACCCTTTACCAACGACATCTTAATTCGCGCCCAACAGTTAGAAAAAATTGATAAGATTGGCAAATTAGATGCATTCCATATTGCCTGTGCTGAATATCAAGTCGCAGATGTGTTTATTACCTGCGACGATCGACTAATTAAGCGTTACCAGGGTAGTCTGCAACTTTGTAACCCTGTAAACTTTACCTTGGAAAGGACTAAACCGGAAGAAAGCTGATGAATATTGAATTTCCCAGCCTGCCACGCGAAACAGACCTAAATCGTCAGGGGATTGAAATTCTGATTGAGTCCATGGGTGCTGCTCGTGCCGCTATCTTCATCAGTAATCTCTGCTGGCAGTCAACGAATTATCTAGCGATTAAGGATCGGCTGTTTGCCGGAGAGACGATCGCCAGTCTCTACGAAAAAGTAGTGCAGTGGCGTGATCAATCCTCAGGCAGTAGTTGAGGGCAAATTATCCACGCACTGCCTCTTCCTGGCAAAATCTGGCGGGAGACTGTATATGGCATGTATATGGCAATGGGGCGCTATGGTGAAGCGGAACCTCTCTATGCCCGTAGAGTGGAGATTTTCCTTCAAGTGTTAGGGCAAGACCATCCCAGCACCCAAACGGTGTGGAGCAATTTCCGTGCCTGTCTGCAAGCAGCGGTGGCAGCGGGGCAAGCGGGGGAACTCTCTGAGCATCCCCTCACCCAGGCAATGTTGGCGCAGTTGGCGGGGAGGGATAATGGGTAATGGGATGAATGCGAAATCGTCGGGTAGGGGCGCATGGCCGTGCGCCCCTACAATCTGTGGTGATGGCCTGACCATTTCGGTGCAATCCCTACAGTCTGGGCGATTGCCCCCTGTCTACAGGCGTGATGGCGGGGCAAGGGGGCGGCGTTGTCGGACTATCCTCCCACCCAGGCAATATTGGTGCCGTTGGCGAGGGATGGCAGGGTATACAGATGCCTCTTTCTAATCTGAAATGACCATAACTACACCTATCCCTTGGGTTCGCAACGGTCTCATTCTAAATGGGAATAGCCATAGCTCAATATTTTCTACGATTTCTATAGTTTCATTACAGAATTTTTGAGATTCACCAACCGCTCAGGCAAACTGAAAGAGTCAATCGCTGTCATGAAAGTTGTTTACTGTTACTTAGCTTACAGAAACCACTGTCATACTGCGATGTCGGACTGCGATGTCGGACTGCGATCGCGCCTATCCAACCTATCTTGAATAGGAGAGTCTTCAATTGTGAACTATGAAATTCGCAATAAGCCATCCTTTGCCACAATCTTTGTCACCTTAAATCCGGGTGAAAGCCTAGTCGCCGAAGCTGGAGCAATGGCCAGTATGGATGTCGGTTTAACCATTACCACCGAATTTTCCGGTGGCTTCTTCTCAGCGCTCCTCAGGAAGTTTTTTGGTGGCGAAAGCCTGTTTGTCAACGTCTTCCGTAACACTAGTCAAAAGCCTCAACAAGTTGTACTTACCCAAGCCAGCCCTGGTGATATCACCTGTATAACACTTAGGGGTAACGCTATTTGTTTTCAGCCTGGAGCCTACATCGCCAGTAGCAGAGGTGTCAAGATGGGTGTAGGGTGGGCAGGATTTTCTAGCTTCTTTGCGGGGGAAGGCTTGTTTCGGCTGAAAGTCAGTGGTGACGGCATTGTTTTTTTTGGGTGCTACGGTGGACTGACCAAGTATCGCGTGGATGGGCAATTCGTGGTGGATTCTGAACATCTCGTAGCCTACGAACCTGGACTCAAGCTGAATATTGGCTTAGCCGGGGGACTGATTGGCTCCATCACCTCTGGTGAAGGGCTAGTGAACCGCATCACTGGGCATGGCGATATCTATCTTCAGTCCCGCAGCATTGGTGGGTTGGTCAAGTTCCTGACCCCCAAATGCTACTTCCGCTAAGAAACTAACGTGCTGTGTTTTACATGTTCCGTCAGTGAGGCTTTTACCCAGCTATGAAAATTGATATCCAACATCAACCCGATAGTTCCGTAGCCTACATCCAGATGGATCCCCATGAGGAAATTATTGCCCAAGCAGGAGCCATGATCGCCATGAGTGGGCATATGCACGTGTCTACCACGTTGCGTGAGGGCAAGGGGGGCGGCGTTATGGGCGGCCTCAAGCGCCTACTGGCTGGAGAGTCATTATTTTTGTCAGTGTTCCGTTCCTACGACTCAGCAGCAGAAATTTACTTGGCTCCGGTCATGATGGGCGACATTATTGTTTGTCCGGTGAGTGGCGAAGGGTGGGTCGTGCAGTCCACCGGTTATTTAGCTTG
>JANWZG010000468.1 GCA_025054735.1 Cyanobacteriota bacterium
GCCAAACCCACCATGAAAGAACCGCACAGTGTGGAAAAATACTGGCACTACCCACAGCAGACTGTCGATGCGATCAAGAATGCCCCCATGCCCTGGCAACATATCCCCAAAGTCCTTAATACCCAAGTCGCGCTTAAAGGCACTCATCACTAGGTCGCCAATTTGCCCACCTACACCAACAATAATCCCTACCAACCCCACCAGCCACCATTCAAAGTGGGGGAAGGCGATCGGCCAGTTGAGATAGGCTAGACCTATGCTAGAAAGGAGCGCTAACACTGACCCTTCGATCGTCTTCTTGGGGGATAGAGCTGTCCAGGTTGTTTTCCCCACCAATTTGCCCCACAAAAACGCCAGAGCATCGTTGAATTGGGTTGCCAATACGACATACACCACATAGCCAATGCCCCCATCGGCTTGCCGCAGATACCCCAGATGGGCCAAGAACCAACCAAAATAGACCAGCCCAATTACCGAGAGGGCTACCCGTTGAATGGCCTCATCGGCAGTATTAGTCATCACAGGAAGAGCCGTCACTAGGGCAACACCCCAGATAGGTAGTGCCATGAACAGACCATAGTTTTTGGCCACAGCCGCTAGGGCCATACCTATCATTAGGGTATAGACTACGACTATGTAGGGCCAGTGGGCGTAAAGACCTGTGCCCTTGGCAAATTCCTTAAATCCATAGATAGATAGGAGGGTGATGGCGGCAATCCATGCCCAGGGATGAATCCACAGGGGAATAAACACCAATGGCAACAAAACTGCCCAGGTCAGGTAGGGTTTTTTGGCGACATCCAGCGGTTTTAGCCAGATGAATATCCCCAGACTGCCATAGACAATTGCCGAGAGGGCTGTGTAAAATCCAAGCACGATCGTGCTAGGGGCAAGTTCCCACTGCTGACTCAGTGACCTAACTAATTCCATGCGTTCGTGCCACTAGTTCTGTTAGCCTAGATACTCTCATAGCATAGACCGACTTGACCCAGAGTTTAGCACCCATCTTGCCATGACCAACCGTTCCCAGACTATTCAACCTCGTCCAGTTGCCACGATCGTGCCGGGGGTACCCGCCACTGATGGTGCAGGCGTGCGGATTTTGCGACTGTTGGGGACAACAGCATTACCCATGCTTGACCCCTTCCTATTGCTGGATATGCTGTACTCTGATCGACCCCAAGACTATATTGCTGGCTTTCCTAGCCACCCCCATCGAGGCTTTGAAACGGTCACCTATGTGCTGGCAGGGCGAGTCCGTCATGCTGACAATAAGGGTCACACAGGTGTAATCGAGGCAGGGGGTGTGCAATGGATGACTGCTGGTCGAGGGATTATTCACTCAGAAATGCCAGAGCAAATCGATGGGCTGTTGTGGGGATTTCAGTTATGGATTAATTTGCCTGCTGCTGACAAGATGACCTCCCCTCGCTATCAGGAGTTTGAGGCAAGGGAAATTCCGGTGGAGGAGCGATCGCCAGGCACCCAGGTGCGGGTGATTGCCGGTCAAACCAGTCTGGGAACCACAGGCCCAATTCAGTCTAGTGCTACCGAGCCGATTTATTGGGATGTGAACATCGCCCCCGGTCACCAGTTCATCGATTCTCTCCCCATCACTCACCAGGCGTTTATTGCAGTCTACGAGGGTAACGTGACCGTTGGTGGCAACGATACTGACACGTCGCAGTCTATTAGTGCTGGCACACTGGCCATACTGGGAACTGGTAGCCATGTGACTGTTAGCACGGACGATCGCGGGGCTAAGTTTCTGCTAATTGCGGGCAAGCCTTTGGGTGAACCTGTTGCCCATGGAGGCCCCTTTGTGATGAATACTCAGGCTGAAGTGCTACAAGCCTATTACGACTATCAACAGGGTCTTTTCTAGGGGTCGCTAAGGGGATAGATTCACAGGGCAGCGTAGATGAATATCAAGACAGTAGCTGTAGGGAACTATACTGCCGCCTATCGAGAGGTTGGGCAAGGGGAAGCGATCGTCTGCTTGCATGGATTTTTGGGGGATGGCTCGGCATGGCAAGCTGTGACCCAGATGTTGGGCGATCGCTATCGTTGCCTTGCTCCTGACTTACTCGGATTTGGTGCCTCGTCTAAGCCAACCCTCAAGTACGTGATTGATCACCAAGTTGCATTTCTCCACCAGTTTGTGACAACCTTGGGCCTAGAGTCCTTTCACCTAGTGGGCTATTCCTACGGTGGTTGGACGGCTGCTGCCTACGGCATTGCTCTGGCTACCCAAACATTACCCCATCAAGCCAGTTCTACAACTCTACCCCACCTGCGGAGATTGATCCTAGTGGCCCCTGCAGGCATCCGAGATGACAGCTTTGTAGGACGCTATCATCATCTCAGACCATTGCTGTGGGCTAATCCGTTAGTTGATGTTGGCTTGGCTGCCCTGGGGCCAGTAGCACGACTGTTGGGCAAAGCAGAATTCTATGCTTGTGCTTGCAAGGCTCGACGTACTCTGATGCAACAACCGGTTGCCCGCTCGTTTTTGGTAGATCGTCTGCGCCCAGAGGATGCGATCGACACCGTGGAGCAGGCTATTCATCACATCGCTGTACCGACCCTAATTATTGCCGCCGCTCACGATCAAACCATTCCCCTGTGGCATTGCCAAGTCTACCGCGATCGCATTCCCCAAGCCTGCCTAGAGATATTGCCCGATGCAGGTCATGACCTCATTCGTACCCACAGTCAAGCGA
>JANWZG010000469.1 GCA_025054735.1 Cyanobacteriota bacterium
CTGGCCGCTGCTATCGTCTACGCCGATTTGGTAAGCGACGAACAATCGTCCTAGGGTTACTCCTCCTCGTGTGGAGTGTGCTCATGGGTTGGAGTCTAGGCCAAATAACTCAAGCAACACCAGCGGCGATCGCCCAACTTCGACCTACCACTCCTACCATCAATGATCCCCTCGCGCCATTGCCGACTCCCTCTCCAACTCCCAGAAGCCAACCAAAACCAGGCATTCCTGGTGTTGATCCGGTGCCTCCGTCCTATCAACTAGGGCAAGAACTTTACCTAGAAACCTGCGGCACTTGTCATCTGGCTATTCCTCCAGAGGTATTGCCCACAGCCACTTGGGCAGAACTACTTGTGCAGCCTCGACACTATAGCGTTGTCCTCAACTTACCCGGAGACCCCGCCAGGGCACTAATGTGGAACTACCTGCGCAACTTTTCTCGCCCACTGTTGGCAGATGAGCAAAAGCCTTTGTTCTTAGACAAATCTCGATACTTCAAGGCACTGCATCCTGATGTGGATGTCCCTCGACCTGTAAAGCTTCAGGGTTGTATCACATGCCATCCTAATGCTCAACAGTTTGACTTTCGCACAATTACTAGCACCGTTGCCAATTAAAACCTGATTTGCACTGACGTTGTGCGGCGAATGGTGCGCTGGGGATAAGTTGTGTGGGGATAGATGACTTGGGGATAAACTGTCTGAGGGTAAACGACCTGAGGATAGGTAGTTGTACTGGAGTTGACCCGATGGACGGATGAACTACTGGGCAAGACAATCACTGAGCCTGACGATTCTGGGGAGTGAATAATGACGGGTTGGACAACGGGGGTAATCACCTGATGAGTGGGGTATGTAATCGTTGAGTTTGTGGTGTCGTAGTAGCGATGAACTCTGCGTTGAATCCAGGGCGATCGATAGTACCTACGTTGATAACTATGTTGATAGCTATTGCGATAATTGCTGGGATATTTGGTTTGCACAGTGTCAGTTTGCAGAATGATTGAAACCTCTGCCTGGCTAGGAGCATTCCATAGGCCAAGACCGATTGCAGCCAATGGTGCTGCCAACAAAACCTGATATACACCTCTATGCCACAGCCCTACTTTACTTTGACTAGTCATACCGATGAACTCCTTAGTTACAGACAGCTACGGTCTAGCAAATGACACTAATCTAAGCCACCTTATCTTAGGTTACACGATTCATCTCCGTCTTGACAGTTTTGACAGTTGCTGTAAGGGGAAAGCTCTAAGGTGGCAACAGTTGACCAACAGCTAGAGATTTGTAGCTAAATATACGGGTTGGCAAGAACCTTGCTAGTGAAGATTACAATCTATGTACCAGTCATAACAGCAACCACGCCCCGATGAACCAGTTTATTGCCCTTCCAGCCTCTAGGGACTGGTCAGCAGGTAATAGATTGTATCTGGCTGGAGAGTGATGGCTTTCGCGTTGCCGATCGCACGAAGGGGATAGCCTCGGTAGTCAAGGGCAGTAACTGTAATCTTGGCAGCATCAGAGCGTTTTAGGGCGACTCGTCCCTGCAATTTGCGTATAGCGATCGGCGCTGTTCCTATACTTTGGATGATTTTAGGCGATTGGCCATCAGTGCGCCAGCCCAAATTTTGTTCCTCAGACATAACTTGCAGCAACATCTGTTTAGAAGTAGCTAGGGGACGATCGTCCAAAGCAATTACCACGATCGTACCGTAGTCCATCTTGCTGCTTAGGCGCACAGTTTCCAACTCAATTGTGCCTGCCCGCTGTAAAAAGCCTGTTACCCCCTGACTTTGAGGAGCGTTCACCCTAACGACACCTTGGTTATAGTTCCATAGCAACTGGCCTGTGCTACTGCGAATAGTTTTAGCGTTGCGATCAATAAAATCTGCGAGGTTGAGCAAGCGGGATGGGGTTGCCTGAGGTACAACGCGCAGGTTCACCTTACCCACTAGATAGGCAAATGGATCTAAGCTCTTTACTTGCTGGGTTTGCAGGGTTTGGCCGGGGGGAATGTCTTGGGCGCGAAACTCATCTAGATTTTGGGGCGCTGTGACTGGAGCACCCTTGAGGCTGTTGAGATCGTTCAGAGTCAGGGAAATATCGACCACGGTTTTACCGGGCTGAACCATCCCCTGGCGATACATGAGTGCTGTAGCTGGAAATTGCCCCATGGTCACGGGGGAAGCGATCGTAAATTTGTCCAGCATGGGTTCCCAGCCATGCTTACCTGTGGCAAAGAAGAAAAAGCCATCTGTGCCCTGCAATGAACCATAGGCAGCCGCTAGTAGGGGAAAATCAGCCCGGAAGCGATTGGGCATAGTCCAGTTAACTTCAGTGATTGTCGATGGCAAATCGTTGTAGCGAAGATCCATAATCGGTAAGCTCACATCCTCATGCTGTTTGGGATCAATGGACGTGAACAGCAATGCGGAGCGATCGCTATACCTATCCCCACTACTCAACGCATAGCTAGCCCGTTCACCCTCGTGGAGGCCACCGAAGTAGCCGTGCCGATCCATAAAATCAGCCACGGTATTGGCATATTTATCCAACGGACCCAGAATTTGAGCATCTGCCGTTACCCAGTTAGAGGCATAGATTAGCCCCTGATAACCCAAGCTCTGATGCAAATACGCGATCGCCCCTTGAAAAAAATTGCGTTCTAGGTCAGTCAAGAACTGAGCTGTATCCTGAGCGCGGCGAGAGTCTCGCTT
>JANWZG010000470.1 GCA_025054735.1 Cyanobacteriota bacterium
CGCCAGTTTGAAGGACAAACCTATCGCTTAAGGGCACAATTGCGCGCTCGGCAACAAAGTCGCGATCAGCAGATTCTGCAACAAGATATTTTGACCGAACAGACTCAACTACTGTTAGGCACTAGTCCACCTACGGTGACAGTAAAATTACCTGAAAAGGTGACCGTGGGTCAGCAGTTTAGCTTTGATGCCATTGTGCAGGAACCCTTGGGCAATGATTTTTTGTTAGGAGCTGTTACCGAAGAAGCAGTGCGCCCAACAAATTACTTTGGTTCTGCACCCACTAAGCTAGAACCCTTGGCAGCAGGGGGAATCTTTAAGATTGGTCGTGCCCCTCAAGAAAAAGCCGATCGCTGGATTTCTGCAATTTTGGTGCGCCGGGGTGGAATTACCATCGTCACCCAACGGTTGCGCGTTGTTGAGCGTTAGGCAGTCTGGGCAGCAACTGGCGCTAGTTGCAAGGGAATCTCAATCGTGAAGGTTGTTCCTTTCCCTGGTTCTGACGTACAGTACAGTCGCCCACCATGTTTCTCAGTGATGATTTGGTAACTGATCGACAGCCCTAACCCAGTGCCTTTGCCCACAGGCTTAGTGGTGAAAAATGGATCAAACAGCCGCTGTCTGGCTTGCTCAGGAATCCCTAAACCATTGTCGGCAATTTGAATGCGGATAAACGGCTGCGTGGGTGGCTGGGAGTTTTCTGAACTGCTACTATCTGACCTGCTATTAGAAGTTGGCAATGACAGCAGTTCTGTAGTGATAGTAATAGTTGGGACACCTTGGCAGCAATTCTTGGCGGCTGGTAATGAATCGTTAAGGCAAAATGCTTCTTCTAGGGCATCGATCGCGTTGCTCAAAATGTTCATAAATACTTGATTAAGCTGTCCAGCATAGCACTCAACCAGGGGCAAATCCCCATAGTGCTTGACAACCTCAATCGCTGGGTGTTCTGCCTTAGCTTTCATGCGATTCTGTAAAATCAGCAATGTGCTATCGATGCCGTCATGGATGTTTACAGATTTCTTCTCTGACTCATCCATGCGAGAAAAAGTCCGTAGCGAGGTTACGATCTTTTGAATTCGCTCCGCACCAATACGCATAGAGTTAAGTAGCTTAGGGAGATCTTCAACCAAGAAGTCTAAATCAATGGCATCGGCAAGCTCTTGAATTGCCAGTGGGGGCTGGGGATAGTGTCGCTGATAGGCATGTAGCAGTTCTAGTAGATCACGAGTATAGGTATCTGCATAAGAGAGATTGCCGTAGATGAAATTAACTGGATTATTGATTTCATGGGCAATGCCTGCCACCAACTGTCCCAAACTGGACATCTTTTCGGCCTGAATCATCTGGGTTTGCGTGCGGTGCAACTCTGCTAGCAAATGCTCAAGTTCACTATTCTTTTGCCGCAGCTTGGCCTCCGACGCTTTGAGAGCCTCTTCTGCACGAATGCGATCGGTCACATCATCCCTAGTGCCCAGTATCCCAATCACATTGCCTTCATCATCCTGAAGGGGCACTTTGTTGGTCTCAGTCCAAGCGGGTTGACCCTTGGCTGAGATGATAGGGTCAATTACCCGATAAATGGGTTGGTTAGTTGCAATTACTTTCCGATCGCGATCGATAAACTGCTGGGCATACTTGCGCCAAGGCAAATCATAGTCAGTTTTGCCCACAATATCCTCAGGTGAAGCCAGCCCTGCCAGCTCTGCAAAGTTACGGTTGCACCCAAGATAGACAGAGTTGATGTCTTTCCAAAAGACATATTGAGGAATTGAGTTCATCACTAATTCCAAGAATTTTTGGTTGGCCCGCAGCTTGGCTTCCGCCTGTTTGCGATCAGTAATGTCCCGGACGATAGCGGTTACCTCATCAGCTCCACTGACTACCAGCCGGGCCTCATAGTCATGGGGCACTCCCTGTACATCTAGACGATATTCAATCAGTTGCATTCGCCCAGTTGCAAGGGCTTGTGCAATCGCCGCTAAAATCTGATTAGCAACTGGTTTGGGCAAAATTTCCGATACAGGCTTGTTGAGAAATGCTTCTGGCGAACAGACTGGTTGCCAGTCGTAGGAGGGCACAAACTCTAAATGCACACCTTGACGGTTGTAGCGAAAGATCATGTCAGGCAGGGCAGCTAACAAGGCGCGATGACGATCGCTGCTAGCCCGTAAGGCAGCTTCTGCTTGGCGGCGATCGATCATCTGTCGCTGCATTCGGGCTATTGCCTGCTCCAATTCAGCCGCTTGAGTCGCTACTGTAGCCTGTAATTCTCGATTTTCTTGGCGTAATGCTAACTCTGTCTGTTTGTGATGGCTAATATCTGTAAAAGCACCATGCCAAACGACGCTACCATCTGCCTGGGGGATAGGGTCAGCTATGGCTTCAATCCACCGAGACTGACCAGACGATAGCATGATTTGCCCAACCCACCGCCAAGGTTGGCCAGCTTGAGAAGCTGTAGCGACACTTTGGAAAAATTGGGGGCGATCGCCAGGTAGCACTCTATCGATTAACACAGCAGCATCCTGACAAAGCTGGTCAGCATCCAAGTCTAGTAGTGTTGTAGATCTAGGGCTGACAAACAGGAACGCGATCGAACCATCGGGATATAGATGAGCTTGATAGATTACCAAGGGACTACAGGCTAAGTGGGGTATGGGAACAGCATCCACTAATGATCGCTCATCATCAGCAGACGAATCTTTATTAGCA
>JANWZG010000471.1 GCA_025054735.1 Cyanobacteriota bacterium
TGGGAACAACCCGTATACAGCGTCCTGAGGCATCTTGCACCAACACCACATCAGTCATGGCGTTGAACAGTGCTCGCATCTCTGCTTCCACCTGCTTCTGGGCTAATAACGTACCAAGTTGTGCAGCTACGGCTGAGACTAATTGCAACAGATAACTATCTTGGGGGTAGGCATTACTGCTGAAAAAACAGAGTACGGCCAACACACGTTGTGTACTTCTCACCAAGTTAGGGCTGCTCGTAGGCAACAGAATAGGCACTGCTAATGCAGCTCGGAATCCGCACATTTGGGCTAGGTCATCCCGCAAAAACAGGCTTCTGGAGCCAACCGTCATATCGTTAATGAACTCGCTATGTTGCCCTTGCCACACCCGCCCAGGCATCCCTTCATGGGGTGCAAAGGTTAGAGCTTCGCTAAACCGACGAAACTCATTGATTGCTGCAGCCAAGGTAGCATCAATATCCAATTGCCTCCGGTACCAACTAGGGTTACACTCCAACACCAAGCCATCTACGCTCTCTACCCAGGCTTCACCATAGTCCCAGCCAGTAGCACTTCCTAGGAGTTGCAAGGCCGCTTCTAGAGCTGCATCAAAACTCTCAGCTTTACTAATTGCTTGGGTTAAGTTCAACAGGAGTTCTAGACGGTTTTCGATTGCTTGATGCTGACGCAGAGCGTGATCGCGTTGCACAATCTCCTGTTGCAGTTGTCTCACAGTTTGGCAACGAACCGCATGGACATCGAGACGAGCAGCGATTTCTTCTAAGGCAGTCGATCGCCTAGCAATGTAATCAACAGCCCCAACAGCAAACGCCTGCAACCTTAGGGCAGGATCATCACCCTCACCCACAATCAAGATTGGAATTGCACGTGTAGTTTTATCAGCCTGTAGGCGATCGCAGACATCATACCCATCAGCACTACCAGCAGAAACGCTCAACAAAATAACATCTGGAGCTAACGCTTGCACTGTATGAGAAGCAATACCATAATCACTGGTTACAGCCACACCATAGCCCCAATCCGCCAGCATAGCCGTCAGCAGATGAAGAGTATCAACTGGTTTCCCCACGATCAAAATCCGTCGATCAACGGCTTCCCCAAGGCTGTGTTCCATTGCGCTAGATGTAATTGCTCATTGCATTCATGCGCCCGTATATTTAATGTGCATTTTGAATCACGGGCTTCTACAACTATCTTGATGCAACTCTAGCCCTATCTGCACTAGTCCCCTTCAATCATACTTGAAAGCTACCTAGGGATTTATTCTGACGAAAAGGGGTTTATCAGGGTAGTCACAAAGCTCTTGTACAAGTTTGAGAATGAATACTGGGGCATGAATATTGAATACTTGCCCAAATCTGAACCGTTAACGCCTATTAGGCCTAGTTAGGCATAATTGGTAACCTGCCTACAATCTTAGGTGTCAAGGACAGTTAAGAAGAACTAACGTGAACCAATACCAATTCTCTAAAAGCCAGCGACATAGCCTATTAGTTCATAGTCAGAACTTAAGTCATAACTACAAGCTATTCGTAGTCACAGTATAGAGAGGTAGCATAACTGAGCGAGTTATCACTATTAATAATTGCAAATCTATGGCATCTAGCCTGTTGTCAGGGATAAGCCTATTGCCATATACTTGCAATAAGAGATATGGTGCATGATCGAACTTGGCCCTAACCCAGGATGATAGCTAATGCTGTTAGTCGACGTTTTCAGTGGGGGCATTCCAATCTGTAGTATGCACGGTGCTGCTACTCAGCGTGGCTACGGCATAGCTACCTAGTGGTGGTTCACATACAATAATGTGTGTGAATACTTTTGGATACTCGCAGATATTGTTATGCAGAGGCTCTGTTTGGCTTCTGTATGGCTCTTTACCAGAGTGACAGCGTTTGATAGGCGACACGTCTGTCGAGTGAATCGTTTTAGTTTTTGAGGAGACATGTGATGACAATAGCGCAAGCACCTACCCAGGTATGGGGTGAGATTCACCCGAATGTTATCGGTTTAGACCTGTCAGTGACTACTCCAGTCTGTGAGGGCATGAATGTTGCACTGGCAAGTTTTCAAGCTCTTTACCTGCAATACCAAAAGCACCACTTTGTGGCTAAGGGCAGTGAGTTTTACATGCTGCATCAATGGTTTCAGGACTCGATGGATGCTGTCCGGGGGCATGTTCATGCCATAGGTGAGCGTCTAGACGGGCTAGGGGGTGTGCCTGTTGCAGGGTTTGCCAAGTTGGCTGAACTTTGCTGCTTCGAGCCAGAGCCAGATGGCATTTTCACAGTACGACAAATGCTAGAGCATGACTTGGCAGCAGAGCAAGCCATTGTTACCCTTCTACGGCAACTGGCATCCCAAGCCGAGAGCTTAGGCGATCGGGCAACTCGCTACCTCTACGAGGGCATTTTGCTGGCCACAGAGGAACGAGCTTATCACAACAATCACTTCCTAGAGGCAGATAGCTTAACCTTGGGCCTAAACGGCGCTAGGGCATAGAGCTTTCTCGTCAGAACACCGACCCAGTTTAACTGATATTACTTGGGGCAGGCTAACTCCCTGCTCCAGAGAGGTTTTGTGTCTATTTACACCCTTATTCTTTAGTCTACTGCTGGTGTTTCTACTGTCGATGGTTATGGTTTCTAACTATTTTCTACAACGATAGTCGATAGTATGGGTATTGATCTGGATCAACCGT
>JANWZG010000472.1 GCA_025054735.1 Cyanobacteriota bacterium
TCACGAAATAACAGACATAATTAAAGGGCATACGGCCAAACCATATACCCTTCAACAGTATCTAAATACCGACTGCCTAACCAACTAACGTCGAACTGCAACATGGATTTCCTCTGGTTCACCCAGTAAAACCCGCAGGCTGGGAAACAAGAAGTGATTCTCCTCAACGTACTGAGCACCAAATAGGCCCTTTTCTGCCCAAAAATAGCGATCAGTAGTATGTTCATTACGCTTAACTAGCAACAGGGCTGGTGGTGCAATACCCTGATCTTGAATGAACTTGCGAGCAGCAGTCACTGGCTTATCTTCACCGCTTTCAATACTAAACTGAGGCACCAACTCTAAAATTCTGCGCCCTTCCTGCCGGCGACGGCTCTTGCGTTTGCGTCTCCTTGCCAAACTCCTTACCTCCTCTTAACTAGGGGACTTATCTGTGGGTTCAAAAAATTGGCTGCACTAGCTCAGCTACACCTGACTTGTAGTTTTAGCTACAAAACCCATGTGAGTATATCGGCTCAGACCAAAAATTTCAACTTTTTTTAATGAGTTGATACAAATCCATGCCTGAAGCCACATCTAGCTAGGTAGGCTATTATGGACAGTTCTAACGATCGTAGCGTTCGTCACAACTGCTCATAATAGATAAGGCTATCGCTTTTACTCGAAAATGTAAAGCCTGATCGTATAGTAGATTGCAGAGTGTAGCGTCTCACTATGGCTCCAAGTGAACCTGACTGGCTAATTCCTAACTTGCCAACGGTCGTAGATTTGTTTGCTGGCTACCAACTTACCCGTGAGTTTTATCGAGAAGTTCACGATCGTGAAGAGCACCAGCGCTATTGCCAGTGGTATCACCAAGTGGCGCAACAGCATCGAGATGAGCTGAAACATCTCCGGCAGGATATCAATCTACTAGGATTCTTCTATCGAGGCCGATTTTAACCTGGCTTGCGTAGCTACAACCTGCTCTATGAACCTACTCCGCGTGAGTCAGCCTAATTTATTGGCTTAATGCATTAGGATTGCCTAGGTGCATCGCTAGAATAGAGTTGCTGTGCCCAGACTTTGTGAGTATTATGCAACTTCCGTTCGTAGGCAAGGTTAAAAATCCAGTGTTGGTCATCACTGGGTTGGTAGCTGTTGGAATCATAGGGCTGGGGACGATCGGCATGGTTGCCCAGCGCCGTATAGCTGCTCAGCAAGACTTAGAGAATTTGACCGTTGCAGTTACTCGCAAAGACCTGACGGTGCAAATTACTGCAAACGGCACTGTTGTAGCGGTGCGGACGGTGAACCTTAGCCCTAAGACAGCAGGTCGGGTGTCTGCATTGTTGGTAGAGCAGGGTGACCGCGTTGCCCAAGGCGATCTAATAGCGAAGATGGAAAATGCTGACCTAGAGGCGCAGCGTGCCCAAATCATGGCAGTCCTTGCCCAAGCTCAAGCCCGCTTAGAGCAACTGCGAAATGGTACGCGGAGTGAGGAGCTAGCACAGGCTGAATTCGCCGTTCAGCAGGCACAAGCTCAAGTCGAGCAGGCACGATCGCGCTTACAGTTGGCAACAGAGCGGTCAGCTCGCAACCGATCGCTGTATAACCAAGGGGCCATTGCCCGCGATCGTCTAGATGAAGTTTTGAATGAGGAACGGAATGCGATGGCTACTCTTGAGCAAGCAAAGGCTAGGGTGAACGAGCTAGACAATCGGTTACAGCAGTTGCGTAATGGTGCACGCCCAGAAGAGATTGCCCAAGCAGAGGCACAAGTCGCTGAGGCAGAAGCCAGATTGCAGGCCATTAACACCCAGATTGAAGAAAGCTATGTACGCGCCCCCTTCTCTGGCATTATTACCCAGAAATATGCTGTGGAAGGAGCTTTTGTGACCCCAACGACGGCTGCATCGGCTACTTCGTCGGCAACATCGACATCGATCGTAGCCTTAGCTAGTGGACTAGAAGTGCTGGCTAACGTGCCAGAGGTGGATATTGGTCGCATTAAACTGGGGCAACTGGTGGAAATTCGCACAGATGCCTATCCAGACCAAGTCTTTCGCGGTAAAGTACGCCTGATCGCTCCAGCGGCTGTGGAGCAACAGAATGTCACTTCCTTTCAAGTACGAATATCGCTCATTACAGGCAACAAGGAACTGAAAACAGGGATGAACACTGATTTAGTGTTTTTAGGTGACGTATTGAAAAATGTGTTGTCTGTACCGACAGTTTCCATTGTTACTCAAGATGGCCAAACAGGGGTGTATGTGCCAACCACTGGTCGCAAGGCTAAGTTTGTGCCTGTGACGATCGGCCCCTCGATCGGCACTGAAACTCAAATTCTGGAGGGTTTGAACCAGGGTGATCTGGTGTTTGTAGATCTCCCCAAAGACAAACGACCTAGAGAGGAACGCCGATAGCCAGCAGCTCTGAGCATGGGTGTAGCCAAGCTAGCATAGACACTAGTTCGCTTTGGGTGACGACAGACTACCTAGAGTCGCTAGTTGATGGGCAATTGTGCCCCGACGAGTAATAATAACGCAGCCTCGACAACTACCCGATTCATCACGGGCAGGCATCGTGGGAAAAAATGGCACTAGGTGGTGACGAGTCAGGATGTCCTGAATGTATTTGAGGTTAAGGGCAATAGAGCCGTAGCGATCGTAGCCATACCCTCGGTCTTGGGGAACTTGAAAGTCATC
>JANWZG010000473.1:0-1567 GCA_025054735.1 Cyanobacteriota bacterium
TAGAAGAAAAGCTGTTGGTGTTGCCGCCCAACCACAATCGCTCAGAGTATATTCGGGTTAATCCTCAGTTTCGGGCAATTCTCACCTCAAATCCAGAGGAATATTGTGGAGTACACGCTACTCAGGATGCGTTGATGGATCGGCTGATCACTATTAATATGCCAGAACCAGATGAACTCACTCAGCAGGAGATTTTGGTGCACAAAGTGGGGATTGATCGTGAATCTGCTCTGTTGATTACCCGGCTAGTACAAACATTTCGACGTAAGGCAGACTCCGACAAGGTTAGTGGTCTGCGGGCAAGCCTAATGATTGCCAAAATCTGCCACGAACATAGTATTCCTATCTTGCCAGAGGAAACCGATTTCCGCGACATTTGCCAAGATATTCTGCTGTCTCGGACTAACTTGCCCCTAGATCAGGCAACTCCACTCCTATGGGATTTACTCAATAGTGCCAGTCAGTGGGCAAATGGTACCCTGTTGCCAGAAACGGAACCCAAAGGCCCTCGACGCTATCAGCTCGGTAGAAGGCGTGTTCAGCATCTAGAATCGCTCGTCGCTGACTTAGACATGGCAGACGATACAACTCCAGGAGAAAGCTTAACTTCAGACCTTGCACCTAACCCGACTGCTCTCCAAGAGACGGCCATCGAGCCAGATAAGCTAGCCAATGTGCCTGCCGCTGAGGAACCCACTGATTGGGACGATACTACTGCTATCCTCGATGAAAACATCACTGCTGATGTGATCATAGGTGATGAGTCAGAGCGCGACAATCAGTTGGCGTTTGATGCAATCCAACGAGCTGTCTATAACTTTGTATGCCAGACAGCCGGTGCCCGCATCACAGAAATTCAGTCTGCGTTGTCGATTAATCGCTTTCAAGCTGTGGATGCATTGCGATCGCTAGTCGCCAATGGCCTGCTCAAACAGCGGGATGATCGGGTTTACATTCCCATATCACCCTAAGCCAGAGCGTTGATTATATCCTCATGAGGAGGAAAACTAACCAGTTGTGGAGTGAAAACGATTGTGGCTATGCCTGTCCAAAACGGAGCGTTGACCAACTCAAGCGATCGTGGCCGAGCTATTACCACATCTACCCAAGGCTCGACCCTTGCTGATGTGCTTGAGCGGGTGCTCGATAAGGGTATTGTCATTGCTGGTGATATTTCGGTGTCAGTTGGTTCTACAGAACTCTTAAACATTCGTATTCGCCTGCTGATTTCATCGGTAGACAAAGCCCGCGAGATTGGCATTAACTGGTGGGAAAGTGACCCTTACCTCAGTCGGCAGGCGCTTCCCCCTGCCCAAACTGAACAGATAGCTCACCTTCAACAGCACATTGAGCGGCTAGAGGCGGAACTCAAGACCTTGCGATCGCTGTCAGTAGCTGATGCAGAATCGACACCTACAGGAGGTTAACTGTCCTATGCCTGTCATTCGGATCAAAACTATGAAGCAGATTGCTACCAGCCGAACCATTCGAGGCTTCCGATCGTGTCCCTCAATGTTTGGCAGGTGGTCAGATTTTGCTACCGATCAAGCGCGGATTGCTGCGGATC
>JANWZG010000473.1:1577-2678 GCA_025054735.1 Cyanobacteriota bacterium
AAATTCTGGCTAATGAAGTGCGTCGTCAATGGCTGAATATCGCTTGCCGCAGCTAGTACCTTCAGGCAAGCTTATGCTTGCCTGACTCATGTGACAGACTAGAACGTGTGATAGCTACTGCTGTTCGGTTTTGAAAATGTAAAAGTTTTGCAGAACCCCGATCGTCTCAACCCGATAGGAAGGCACCAAATCGGCAGGTACCAGGGGAAAAATTGTGTTCACAGATAGATTCGTTGTGTAATGGCTGAACAGAATAAAGTTCTGACGTTGAGTTCCTCTGGCGATGAGTTGCTGAATATCAGCTTGATTTTCCATCAGCAAGCGTCGGCAGTCTTGTTGCAGTGATGCACCTAACAGTTTCAATTGAGGAGTACAGACATTGTCTTGAAGATATGCTGTCAAGCGTTGAGTAGCATAGCGCTCATAGCTGGACTGATCTGGATTTGTCAGCGCCATAATAGCCCCAACTCCAGCCAATATTAGCCCAATTGCCAACCCGATTACAACTCTAGATTGCTTCATAGTGCTGAGGCTAGGACAACTGCCTCCTATTTTCAGCCAAATCAGCTCATTTCATCAAGTAATGCAGGAGAAGCTCCAGATTTATCCATCGGTAGTGCCGAGACAGTAGATGCAGTCAATGCAGATCGACCTGTGTTGTCTGCATTATCCAGCGATCGAATTTGGCGCATCAGGCTAGCCATTTCTAACGCACTCATGGCATAGTCCCAACCCTTGTTGCTTTTAATCCCTGCTCGCTCTAGTGCCTGTTGCATAGTATCTACTGTCAAGATGCCAAAAATTACTGGCACGCCTGTTTGCAGTTGAGTAGCAGCAATTCCTTTTGACACTTCCGCGGCCACATAGTCGAAGTGGGGCGTTTGCCCGCGAATCACAGCCCCTAAGCAGATAATGGCATCGTATCGCCCGGTCAACGCTAACTGACGAGCTACTAGAGGAATCTCAAAACTACCAGGCACCCAAGCATAGTCCACTTGAGTGCCCTGGGGATTAGCATCAACACCGTGACGGTTCAAGCAGTCTTGACAGCCAGCTAAGAGCTTTTCAGTCACCAAATCATTAAAGCGACCAATCACGATT
>JANWZG010000474.1 GCA_025054735.1 Cyanobacteriota bacterium
TAGCAAGATTTTATATGTAACTTCATTGTTACAAAACCTGTCAAAATTTTCCACAGTGGAATAGAGTACAAAAGAACTTGTTACAATTAAGCCTACACTTGGCTTCTGAAATCGCCTGTCTACGCTCTGAGCCATCTTGTCTAGAGGCACCTATGACCCCCTTACTTCGCAATCAGCAATTAGATGACCTTGATCTTTATCCTTCTAGCGACGGCAATCCTATGGCAGAAAACACTGTCCAGTATCGCTGGATTGTCATGATCAAGGAAAATCTAGAGATTCTGTTCGCAGCCGTTCCGAATGTTTTCATTGCAGGAGACCTGTTGTGGTACCCCATCCCTGTAGATGAGCCACCTGCTCCCCGACAAGCACCAGATGTGATGGTGGTGTTTGGGGTGCCGAAGGGCGATCGTCGCTCGTACCAGCAGTGGAAAGAAAACAACATTCCGCCCCAGGTGGTGTTTGAAATCCTATCTGACAGTAATCGCACTAGTGAAGGGCGACGAAAACTGCAAGATAAGTTTGAATTCTACCAGCGGCACGGAGTAGAAGAGTACTATTGCTATGACCCTGATGAATGTCTCCTGCAAGGTTGGCAGCGTTATGGTCATCAATTGCTGCCTATTGCCATGGTCGGCCAATGGGTAAGCCCTCGGCTAGGGATTCGGTTTGAGTGGCAGCCAGGGCAGGAGTTAGTGCTGTATTACCCTGACGGTCGCCGATTCCTGAGTTCGTTAGAGCTAGCACAACAATTGGAGTTAGCTGAGCAGCAGGCAGAACTAGCTGAGCAACGGGCAGAGCAGGAACGGCAGCGCGCAGAGCAGGAACGGCAGCGCGCAGAGCAGGAACGGCAGCGCGCAGAGCAACTGGCAGCATATTTGCAGTCATTAGGCATTGATCCTAATGACATCGCACCCTAGCCGTAACCTTGACCATAGGACAGCCCACTTAACAGTTAACTTAACGAATGTTTAACTTGTTGTTAAGACAACCTGGAATTTTTAAGGTTACTGATCGACCAGTTTGAGAATTGACAGTAACTGAAGTCCTAATGTCACAACTACTTCATGGGGCATCAGGTGACTGGCTGGAATCGACATGAGCAAGCTTAATCGAATGACCAAGCGCATCAGGTAACGGTCTGGCTAGCCAATGGTTGTTTCGCTGAATTGCTAGCGAGGAGTTTATGACTGACAATGTGGTATCTGGCGTGGCTTCCGGCTCTCGAAATGTGGCGATCGTCGGCCCCTATTTGAGTGGCAAAACCACCCTGCTAGAGAGCATTCTATCGGTAACCGGAGCTATTACCCGCAAAGGGAATGTCCAAGCAAAAAACACGGTAGGTGATGGTGCCCCAGAGGCCCGCGATCGCCAAATGACTGTAGAAATTAACGCCGCCCACACTGAGTATGGCGGCGTTTGTTTTACGTTTCTAGATTGTCCTGGTTCCATCGAATTTATCCAAGAAACCTACAACGCGCTGATAGGTGTCGATGCAGTGGTTGTAGTTTGTGAGCCAGTGGTCGATCGCGTATTGACCCTTTCACCTCTCTTTAAGTTCTTAGATGACTGGCAGATTCCCCACCTGGTTTTTATCAATAAAATGGATCGCCCTGATGTGGACTTTGGCGCAGTACTAAAAGCGCTGAAATCCGTATCTAGCAGACCCTTGGTAGCGCATCAATTCCCCATTCACCAAGATGATAAACTCATTGGCTTTATTGATTTAGTGACTGAACAAGCCTATCACTACCACCCTGGTGCTGCTGCTGACCCTGTGCCCCTGCCAGAATCGCTGCGGGTAGAAGAAAAAGCTGCCCGCGACGCTATGCTAGAGACCCTCGCTGAGTTTGATGATCATCTGCTGGAGGAGTTGTTAGACGATATTGAACCGCCCCAGGAAGAAATTGTCCAAGATCTGAAGATGGAGCTAGGAGCTGACCAGATCGTGCCTGTGTTTATTGGCATGGCTGACCAAGATTTTGGCGTGCGTCCTTTGCTAGAAGCGCTATTACGAGAAGCTCCAGAGCCGGAGGTCATGGCTAAACATCGTGGACTAGCTGCGGTGGGTGACACTCCTGTGGCCCAAGTGCTGAAGACCTTTTATACCCCCCAAGGTGGCAAGCTATCCCTAGTACGGGTTTGGCAAGGTAAGCTCACTGATGGCATGACTGTGAATGGTACGCGGATTGGTGGCATCTATCGGTTAATGGGGCAACAACAGCAAAACGTAACCTGTGCTCGTGCAGGGGAGATTGTGGCCTTGGGTCGGCTAGAGGGCGTGAAGACAGGTGATACGGTTACTGTAGATCCAACTGCGATCGCAGCATTACCCAAAGCCGATATATTGACTCCAGTGTTTGCGTTGGCCGTTGTAGCTACTACTCGCAATGATGAGGTGAAGCTCACTACTGCTATGGCAAAACTCCTAGAGGAAGACCCCTCTCTCGCTTGGGAACAACACGGTGATACCCATGAGGCAATTTTGTGGGGACAGGGAGAAATTCACCTACAAGTGGCCATCGATCGCCTGCGACGCAAATATAATCTGCCGATGAGTACCCATCTGCCCCAAGTTCCCTATAAGGAAACTATCCGCAAGTCAGCTACGGCTATTCACGGACGTTACAAGCGGCAAACAGGTGGTCATGGACAATTTGGTGAC
>JANWZG010000475.1 GCA_025054735.1 Cyanobacteriota bacterium
GGCAACCGTCGAGCAAAAGGCACAAAATCGCCTAGAAGAACTCTGCAAGAGCATCACTCTGGCACTACCCCATGAATTCCGTACTCCCCTCAATGGCATTATCAGTAGCTCTGAATTGTTAATTCAAGATTTTGCCCAAATGGATCACGCTGAAGTGATGGATATGCTAACAACTATCCACAGTTCGGCTAAGCGCCTGCACCGATTAATTCAGAACTTTTTGTTGTACTCTGAGCTGACTGCCTCTACACCAGAGCGAATAGAAGCACAGCAGCGTTCATCAACTGGCAGTAACAGCAAGGCAATTATCACAATGATAGCCCAGCAAAAGGCAGACCAATTTAATCGGCCCGACGACTTGCACCTAAATCTAGTGGATGCGATCGTCCATATATCTGACGTTAAGCTGACTAAAATTCTAGAAGAATTGCTGGACAATGCTTTTAAGTTTTCTGAACCTGAAACACCTGTGCAGGTAGTCACTAAACTCTACAACGATAAGTTGCTGGCACTCTATGTGATAGACAAGGGTCGAGGTATGACCGCTGAACAGATCAGTCGCCTAGGGGCTTACATGCAGTTCGAGCGAGATTTATATGAGCAACAGGGTGCTGGCCTAGGGTTGATGATTGTCAAGCGTCTAGCAGAGATCCACGGGGGCAGTTTGACCCTTGACAGCATCCCTAATCAACAAACAACGGTTTGTGTCACATTGCGATTACAAGAACAAGATAGTATTTCTACCTAGAAAACTTGCGGTG
Source organism: Cyanobacteriota bacterium (assembly GCA_025054735.1). Classification (NCBI taxonomy): domain Bacteria; kingdom Bacillati; phylum Cyanobacteriota; species Cyanobacteriota bacterium. Next base: position 762 of record JANWZG010000475.1, read on the forward strand.
CTAGAAACAGTACCACTAGTTAGTATCGTGCTGACCAATGACATTATGGGGTCAATATGGTCTACTGTCGTGGTAACAAAGCCTCATGCTGACCTATCTTAATTGGGCAGGGCTAGCCCCCTTGACATGGCAAGCTTATATTCACAGCCTCTGGGCACCTGAGTTGTTGGGCAATACCCAACTGTTAAAGTGGTTCGATCGCGTGCAGGCGCTAAAAGAAACTGTTGCAGCATGGTTGGGTTGTCAGGGCCATCAAGTTGCATTTGTGCCCTCAACCAGTGCGGGCTTGATTATTGCTTCCCAGTCGATTCCCTGGCAAGTGGGTGACTTAGTGCTGTATCCTGCTAGGGACTTTCCAGCCAATGTTATGCCGTGGCAGCAGCTAACACGGTTTGGGGTAACGGCGATCGCCATCAATGACAACTACGAGTCATTTACAACCCAAGCAACCAGTGCCTGTGACCAAACCCAGCTACCCAAACTCGTAACCATCTCTACAGTAGACTTTACAACTGGTATTGAACAGCCATGGCAAGAGGTTGTGCGCATCGCCCATCAGCGCGGTATTTGGACTTGTGTGGATGCTATTCAATCGGCTGGAGTAAAACCCAGTTGGTGTCCAGAAATTGACTTTTGGTGTGCAGGGACGCAAAAATGGCTAGGAGCTGGATTGGGTTTAGCTATGCTAGTGCTGAGCCAGCGGGTGTTGGATGAGTTGACACCGCCAATGCCTACTTGGCTAGGGCTAAATCAGCCACCTAAGTTAGAGTCAGGCTTGAGTAAGACTGCACGCAGTTGGGAACTAGGCTGGGCAACTCCCCAAGCGATCGCTCGGTTTGAAACCAACCTACACCAGTTTCAGCAGATAGGATGGGAAGCTGTGTCACAAGCAGTGAAGGCACGTCGAGACTACCTCCACGAGCGGTTACTAGAAATGGGCTATCCGGTTGTGTCTTGTCCACTACGTTGGTCAGGCATTTTATCCTTTTATCCTGGTGCTGGGAAAGCAGAACCAATTGTTCACAGCGGTTACAAGCGCTGGATTATCACTGCTCAGCGGGGAGACTATGTGCGCCTGTCGCCCCACTTGTTTACCTCTTGGCGATCGTTAGCCAAAGCAGTAGATTGGCTCTGGTGGTGTAAGCTCAACTTTTCTAGCCCTGCTCCCAATTCCCCAGAGCACTGAGGATGATCACGTTTGAGGGAGAGCATATCACCTTTGCAAGCTCTCATCCCCAGCCCCTTTTCCCAAGTTGGGAGAGTGATTTAAGCTAAGAGCAAACGTGACATGCACTAGTTTGAGGCTACTTATGACTTTGGCAGCTCTCGCACGCTAGGCTCGCCATCCTTTACCTCACCTACTAGCACTTTACTGACAACACTACCCGCAAAGATGCCGTTTTCCAGTACTCCAGGAATATTGTTCAGTCTCATTTCCAGAGCCACAGCATCGGTAATATTGGCAAACTTCACATCCAGCACAAGATTGCCCTGATCAGTGACCACAGGGCCAGCTTTCTTCACGCCCATCCGCAACTCTGGTTCTCCCCCTAAGGCTTTGATGGCTCTCGTTACTGGAGTCAGGGCCATAGGCAACACTTCAACAGGTACCTTAAACAAGGTTCCTAATTGACTAGACAGTTTGCTGCTGTCTACCACAACGATAAATTCCTTGGCCAGAGAATCCACTATTTTTTCGCGCATGTGGGCAGCACCTCCCCCTTTAATCAGGTTATGGTGAGGATCTACCTCGTCGGCACCATCGATCGCCACATCAAGCGTCTCAATTTCATCCAAGGTCACTAGTGGAATTTGGTAATCTCTTGCCAGTACAGTTGCTTGAAATGACGTGGGCACACCTCGAATATTTTTAATCTCGCCAGATTGCAGCTTTTCTC
>JANWZG010000476.1 GCA_025054735.1 Cyanobacteriota bacterium
TTACATAGGTCTAATTGCCTTTGGGTTTTATCAGCTCCAAACTACCCAACGGCAGAGTCCGCGGTTACGGCGGGGTGGCTATTGGTTAGTAGTGGCTTCCTTGGCGCAATGCCTGTGGGTCTATGCCTTTCTACTACGGCAATTTTCCCTATCGGTGGTAGTGATGCTGGGTATCTTGCTACCCCTGATGGGATTTTATCAGCGGTTAGGAATTGGTCACGAGCGGGTATCGTCACGAGAGCGCTGGTTGATAGATATTCCCATTGGCGTTTATCTGGGTTGGATTAGTGTGGCAACGGTGGTGAATGTGGCGATCGCTCTTTACAGTGCTAACTGGGGTGGATGGGGACTGCCACCTACCCTATGGACAGTAATGATGATGGTGGTGAGTGCAGCGATCGCGGCCATCATGTTGGTGCAGCGCCACGACCTTGCCTTTGCTGGGGTGATTGTATGGGCGCTAGTGGCCATTGTCGTGCGTTCCCAGGGGATGCCAATCCTAATGGGAGCGGGAAGCATACTGGCGGTTGGCCTCCTAGTCGGGATGCTTATAATCAAAAACACAACCCCTAGTGCACAAGCCGTAAAAGACCTTGACCAGTAATGTCACCAACGATTTCACCCTTAACGATTTCACCATTGTGGTAGAGGCAGCTTCAGCGGGTGCCCGCCTTGATCGATTCTTGGTCGAGCAGTTGCCCAAGGTGTCCCGATCGCAATTGCAAAAGCTGATCGAAGCTGGAGAAGTGCAGGTGAACGGGCAGGTATGTTATCGCAAACAGACGATCGTAGCTAGGGGCGATCGCATCCAGGTGCATATTCCGGATCCAAAACCCATGGACTTGCAGCCGGAAGCTATCCCCCTCGATGTTCTGTATGAAGACGACCACCTGCTGATCATCAACAAACCTGTAGGCATGGTCGTGCATCCAGCCCCTGGTCATCATGCGGGCACCTTAGTCCATGCCCTGTTGGCCCATTGTCCACAACTGTCCGGCATTGGGGGAGTGCAGCGTCCCGGCATTGTGCATCGATTGGATAAGGATACCACTGGCGCTCTGGTGATTGCCAAGACTGACCAAGCTCATCAGTCCCTACAAGCACAAATCAAAACTAAGACTGCCCGTCGTGAGTATCTGGGAGTCGTCTATGGCGCACCGCGAACGATGCAGGGAACGATCGACCAACCCATTGCCCGGCATCCGGTTGATCGAAAGCGCATGGCAGTGGTGCCTGAAGAGCAAGGCGGGCGGCGAGCTATTACCCATTGGCGCGTTCAAGAGCGCTTGGGGAACTATACACTAATGCTCTTTCAGCTAGAGACTGGACGTACTCACCAAATTCGGGTTCATAGTGCCTATATGGGACATGGAATCGTTGGGGATCCGCTCTATAGTTCCGGTAAGTCCGTAGGAGTTAATCTACCAGGACAGGCACTCCACGCTTGGCGGTTGGGATTGACGCATCCAGTGTCTGGTGAGGCAATCGTCGTCACTGCTCCGCTCCCCAGACCATTTCTCACCTTGCTAGACAGCTTGCGCACTAGGAATCCTCACTGATTGCTGGATTGCACCTGATGTCTAGAGGATTCATTGCTGTGATTGCCTGCCACTCAGCCTCGGATAGGGGCTGCTCCACCAAGTTAGTGTGAAAACACTCAGCCGCTGCGATCGTCAAGGCTTCCATCACCCGCATTTTTACCAGAGCTAACGGCTGCTGAGCCATCTCAGCCATTCCCCCAGACTGGGGAAAACTTGTGAATGGCGAACCAAACACATAGGTCACCAACTCCGGATCAGGGGCAAGGCGAATTGACCCATGCTGCAATATGGCATGACCCCGACGCAATTGGGCACTGCCAATGAGTTTGACACCATCGGCGGTTACAAGATCGGCATCAGTAGCCGTATCAAAGCAGTCAGCCCTATGGATGTAGGTTCGTTGAGCCTGACCGTAGTGGAGGTCAACTCCCAAGGCTCGCCATCCCTGGATCAGAAACTCACAGAGATGACGGTAACCCCTGGTGCGATCGCCAGCAATGCCAGAGGTGACTAGGGCATAGGTCAGGTCACCAAGATGCAAGACGGCCCTTCCCCCAGTGGGTCGCCGCACCAACTCGATGGGCTTGCCCTGCCAAGTGAGAGAGTGCCAGTGGGGGGGAATGTGGCGCTGGTGGTAACCCAAGGAGAGCGCAGGGGGTGACCAGCTATAGAACCGAAGTGTAGAAGGATGCTGTCCTCGGCGATGGTGTTCCAATAGCCAGGCATCTATCTGCATCTGGACAATGCCGGATGCCTCTAGGTAGGGAATGAGTCGCCAAGGGTATGGGTGCACCTTAGGCTGCGGGGAATTGCTTTTGCAGGGGTTCGTCGTTTTCGTCTGCGATCGTAGCGACGATCGTAATAGCGCGGGAAATTTCCCCAGGAGACAGATCGGCTACTGTGCGGCTGGCTACAACTACGACTTGATTGTCGGTGATTGCATAGCGAGCCTCAAAGGTTTCTCCCCAGTTCATCACCATCAACCGCTTCAACAAGTCAGCTTCATGTTGCACAGGTAATGTCAAAAGTGGCGACCAAACCGTTAGCGTGTCCTCCTCAGTGGTTCCAGTTAACTGCACGTATACATCTACAGTGCCGTACTTAAACTTCCAGAGAT
>JANWZG010000477.1 GCA_025054735.1 Cyanobacteriota bacterium
CTGGGTTTTGTGCCATGACATCCACAGTTGCCTCAACAGTTGCCCCAGAAGTTGCCTCAGTAGTTGCCCCAGAGCCATCCGCTATGGCTACTACTCCACCCGTGCTAGCAGCACAACCCAAGCGCTTCACAGTGCAGGATTATCACCGTTTGGTGGAACTTGGCTTTTTAGGCGAAGATGACCACATTGAACTGATTCGGGGAGAGTTGATGCAAATGGCAGCAAAAGGAGTTATGCATGAGGCTTGCATCAGGCGCTTGCTACGCCAACTGCCCCAGTCACTGAATAATCAGGCCACCTTACAGTGTCAAGCACCTATTGTGTTGTCCTTTGATGGGGAACCTGAACCCGACTTTGCTGTTCTCCGTAACCGAGAAGATGACTACACTACTGCCCATCCTACTCCAGCGGATATTTTGCTGGTGATTGAGGTTGCTGATACCTCGTTGGAGTACGATCGCACAGTGAAACTGTCTCTCTATGCCGAGGCTGCCATTCCCCACTATTGGCTGTTTAACCTAGTTGATCGCACCCTAGAAGCCTATAGCGAACCTGCTCAACTCCCAACTGGACAATTTGAGTACCTAAATCGCCGTATTTTCACCCCCTCTACCACAATCGTCCTGCCCATTGGAGAACAGCCCCTTGCTCTGGCTCAAATTTTCCCCTGACTCGGCCTACAATCAACATCATCGTAAAGCCATCGAGAGCACTCAAGAGCACTAAGGGGGTGTTGTTGAACGCAGGTATGAATTGCTCCCATCCCCAACTCTTGCCTTAAACTTGGCAGAATAGGAGCTGAACCAGTTCCAAGTTGCTTTGTCAAGTTAGAAGAGGGTAGGGGCGAACATGACAGGTACCCCTACGATCGCACCAGTTGTTCCATCGTCTGGTCAACCTGCGCTACCTCACCACCAACCTCGCTCCCCGGAGTATGAGCACGCACGGCTCGGAACATACCAAACCGGCACAGCCCAGTCCCGAAGGCCAACCGCATTAGCAGAAATGTGGGCACTTCTCGCAAAGATTTAATCAACCCGATCAAGCCAAAGCGGATGATGCCCTCTGGACGGACGATACCCTGCCAGATGGAATCCAACCAAGAGGGGAGGGTTTCTGCTGTCCAGTCAGCGGTGATTACGTCACCATCCACCAACCCCGTAGCAGCCAAGGTTTCTGCAAAGCCTTCGATACTAGCAAAGGCAGGATGAGACCACTGATCCAGCAGTTGCCGCATGACTAGTCTCTCCCAGAAATTCAGGGGCTTTTGTCGATCGTCCCGCTGGTTCCAGTCTGCCACTACCAAAATGCCACCCGGTTTCAGAACCCGCAGCAGTTCCTTAGCAAACAGGGCCTTGTCAGGCATGTGGGGGCCAGCTTCGATCGACCAGACCACATCAAAGCTAGCGTCCGGGAACGACATCGCCAGGGCATCATCTACTTGAAACTGGGCTGTTACCCCAGGTGGAGTCAGTTCTCGAGCACGTCGCACTTGCTGGGGACTGATGGTAATGCCCGTCACCACAAAGCCGTAGTCCCGCGCGAGGATGCGACTGCTACCACCAATCCCACAGCCCACATCTAAAACAGTGGTACCGGGTGGCAGAGAGTCCAAGCCCCCCCATCGCACCATTTCATGCACAAAGTCGGCCTTGGCTTGCAGAAAGTCCTTGCGTTGAGGCGGCGAGCCATAGTGACCTAGATGGATATGCTCACCCCAGTAGAACTCCAGAATGCCGTCATTCGTCCAATCGTCGTAGGAGTTGGCGACGGAATCGGCAGATTGATACTTGCGTGGAAAGAGGAGGTAAAGGGTAAGCCCAACTAGTAGTAAGCTCAGGAAAATGGCAATTATCAGCAAGAGAATGTTGATCATGGAAATGATGGTCTTCAGAGGATAAGCATTGGGGCCGTGTCGTTTGTGAGAGGGATGCTAACCACAAGGACACAAAGGACACGAAGGAAGGTGGGAAGGGTTAGCTATGGGTCTTGGTTTGGGTGGGCATGGGACGATCGCATATGGCAGATAATCGCTGCCATCACTACGTCGAGAGTTAACTACATTAAGTTTAGCAACAAAGTTTAACAAAAGAATAAACCACTGTTGGAATCTGTCCAGGGTGATGCAGATTTCAGCATGGGAATTGCCGTGTAACTCTCAACCACGAGATAGGTTTTTTAGGGCACAGACAGCAGGTTGAAACTCTTCCCAGCTTTTGCAGACTTGTTCGTAACAATGGGGCGGCGCTATCGGTAGGTTTTTTAGATAAAAGAAGGTGACTTGGTTAGAGGATTCCAGCAGCAGCACCAACTCGGTGGCAGGATTGTAGGTGTCTATTGCGTCTAGAATGTGGGCATTCATAAAGTGATGACGCAGAATCACCGTATCAGGCGCGGCTAACCAAGCGTTCAAAAAGGCAGCTAGGCGCGATCGGGGCACAAAGTGGGTCTTGAACCCCTCGCCTGCAATGCCCACCACGGGCGCATTGGTGCTGCAAACCAAGGCACCCCGCTCACCATTAAGATATCCAGCCCAAGCGTTGTAGCCCAACACCAACAGGTTGGTAGCAATCAACTCCTGTTGCCAATCCATTCCCCGCTCGTCAGGTGGATTCACTTCTCCCAATAGCT
>JANWZG010000478.1 GCA_025054735.1 Cyanobacteriota bacterium
TCTCATTACCCAGGCTGGTGCCAGTCGTATCCTAGCGATGGATCTCCATTCAGCACAGATTCAAGGCTACTTCGATATCCCCTTCGACCATGTTTACGGCTCACCGATAATCTTGCAATATCTAGAGGCCAAGAACCTAGCTGATATTGTAGTGGTTTCTCCTGATGTAGGCGGTGTTGCCCGTGCTAGAGCCTTTGCCAAAAAGCTAAACGACGCTCCCCTTGCCATTATTGACAAACGGCGACAGGCGCACAATGTGGCAGAAGTCCTAAATGTAATTGGTGATGTTAAGGACAAAACTGCCATTCTTGTAGACGACATGATTGACACTGCTGGAACCATCTGTGAGGGAGCGCGGCTATTGCGCCAACAGGGAGCTAGGGCAGTTTATGCCTGCGCTACCCATGCGGTCTTTTCACCCCCTGCTAGTGAGCGGCTTGCTAGTGGCTTGTTTGAAGAAGTGATTGTCACCAACACTATCCCAGTGCCGCCAGACCACGTGTTTTCGCAATTAACTGTGTTATCGGTGGCAAACCTGCTAGGAGAGGCCATTTGGCGAATTCACGAAGACAGTTCAGTAAGCAGCATGTTCCGCTGAAGTGAAGCAAGATTGAATCAGATCCTCCAAGCTGGTTGGCTAGGACACAACCACCGCTAACACTGTTTGGCAGTGTTGCATAGAGAGGGGTTGCAAAAGAGCACAGGTATGGTACGTTTCAGTTACCACACCTCAAACCTGCTGTGAAACCTTAATACCACACTGCGACTGGTCTGAGCATAACGCTAGACTGAACCAAAGGAGAAGCCTCACCGTTTGAATTGAGGAGTTGCGCGATCGCTGCAACCTAGATGATGAGAGAGTTGATCGGGCGTGTTCACTTCAGCACATAATTCTGCCAAATTGGGCAGTCATGGTTCGTGACTGTAGGTAACATGATAAGACAGTTGCCTTGGTTATTCTGAATTCCATGAGTGTTCCTGCATCTACGCCTGACCCAACGGCGGGCATCTCTGAACAACTGAACAAGCAGACAGGGCGCTATGCCAACCACCAAGAGGTAGATCGGGAAGCGCTGACCCCAATGATGCGTCACTATGCAGATGTCAAGGATCAGTATCCCCAGGCAATTTTGCTCTATCGGGTGGGGGACTTTTTCGAGACTTTCTTCCAGGATGCGATTACCGTGGCGCGGGAACTAGAACTGGTGCTGACCAGCAAAGAGTGCGGTAAGGATTTAGACCGGGCGTTTATGGCGGGCATTCCCCATCATGCCCTAGAGCGCTACTGTGCCCTGCTGGTGGATCGGGGCTATGCTGTGGCAATCTGCGACCAAGTGGAAGATCCAGCAGCAGCCCAGGGGTTGGTGCGGCGGGAAGTAACCCGTGTGATTACACCAGGAACAGTGCTGGAAGAGGGGATGTTGCAGGCACGATGCAATAACTTTTTGGCGGCGATCGTCCTAGCCGGTAACCATTGGGGTTTAGCCTATGCCGATGTCTCTACTGGTGAATTCTTGGCCACCCAATCCGTAGAAACCCTCCAGAATAAATCCCTATTGGAGCAACTGACCCAAGAACTATTTCGCATCCAGCCTTCGGAAGTGTTGCTGCCTACCGATGCCCCTGATTTGGTGGGTCTGTTGCGTCCTGGTGAAAAAACTGAGCAACTGCCTGCAAGCCTGCCTCCCCAGTTTTGCTACACCCTGCGTCCCCAATTGCCCTTCAGCCTGCCAGAAGCCCGTCACCGTCTGCTCACCCGCTTTCGCCTGCGTTCCCTCGAAGGACTGGGCTGTAACCACCTGCCCCTCGTGATCCGTGCTGCTGGCGGCTTGTTGGAGTATCTAGAGGAAACCTGGGAACGGGAGAAGAAAGGGCTAGGGACAGATTCTGGAGTCAGCACGCCACACTCGATTCCCCTCCAACTCCTACGTACCTATACCTTGGCGGATTATTTGACGCTAGATCACCAGACGCGGCGCAATTTGGAGATTACCCAGACTGTGCGGGATGGGACGCTGTATGGTTCTTTGCTGTGGGCGATCGATCGCACCGTAACAGCCATGGGTGGTCGTGCCCTGCGCCGATGGCTCCTGCAACCATTGCTTAGCATTGACGAGATTACAGCTCGCCAGGATACGATTCAAGAACTGGTAGACAACCTAGAACTGCGGCAACAACTCCAGGCATTGCTAAAGGGTATCTATGACCTGGAACGACTGACAGGACGGGCGGGGTCAGGAACTGCCAATGCCCGTGATTTGGTGGCACTGGCGGAGTCCTTTGGCAAGTTGCCAGAACTAGCGATGTTGGTGGCAGAGGCACGATCGCCCTATCTCGTCACTCTGCAACAGGTTCCCCCCGATCTAGAGCAACTAGGACAACGCCTGCGTACCCATCTGACAGACTCTCCACCCCTATATCTGACGGAAGGTAATCTGATCCGTCCTGGGGTGAACCAGCAATTGGATGCGTTACGACAGCAAGTAGAGGCAGACCAACAGTGGATAGCCAACCTAGAGGCAGAGGAGCGATCGGCTACAGGCATTCCCACCCTCAAGGTGAGTTACAACAAAACCTTTGGGTATTACATCAGCATTTCCCGTGCTAAGGCAGATCAAGTACCTGCC
>JANWZG010000479.1 GCA_025054735.1 Cyanobacteriota bacterium
AAAGTCGATTTCAAACCCCATACCCGGACAACAATACACCATCGGTATCGTTAAGAGCAAACGCGGTGACTTTGAAAAGAAATTGCAAGAAACAGTGGCTCAGAACAATCTCTGGCATTTAATTTTAGGATTTCAACCCCACCCTAACCCAGAGAAGCGCAACCTGGCGATCATCACCCTTGGCGATCGTGAACAAGCACATGCCTACCTTAAGCAAATGGATGACTTCGATTGGCTGAGTCGAGAACCTGTAACGCTGGACAATGTGGATCAGGAGGTCGATGATGACTGAGTCAAAACATTTGGCTAGTGATAGGATCAAAACCTCGCCATCTCAGATTATTGTGCGACTCTTGAGTCAGCATCGTCAACCAGGACAGCCGGCCTTACCTGCTACCTTGCGCAAAACCCAGGTACTGTCTTTGCTCCGTCAATCGGTTCAACCAGACTACCCAGAGGAACAACTCCGGCAGGAGGTTCAAATGGCATTGCAGTCGCTCGAAGACCAAGGAGAGCTATTGAGAGCGACAGGCAATCAGTACTGTGTGGCTCCGCCAAGCTTACTAGCCACTAGTCCAGAAAACTTTGTAGGATTGCGGTTTCGGGGCGATCGCGCCTATCTGCCTCTGGCTCACACAATTCTTAAAACCCAGCAGCCCCCAACCGAGGAGAAGTTGCATCCTAAATTAGTCAGCTTTGAACGGGCCAAGGAACGTCTGCAAGCTAAACGAATCCGGTTGCTGACCTTAGATGATTTGGTGAGTGAGTTACCGATGCCTGAAAAACCCTGGCGATCGTCACTTTCACCCTACGAATTATCCTTAGAGCAGACAGAACTCCAGTGCTATTGTCCTGCCTATGCTGAGCAGGACGATCGCTGGCAGCAACTTGATGCTCAATTGCCTCAGAACGAAAGCTTACTGAGGAAACTTGAAAACGCTAATGGTAAAGATTATCAATACTTCTGGTTTGTGGCTAACCAATTTTATGTGCTTTATCAGGATGCAGCCATCTACGCAATTTTTTACCTCGATCGCCGCGAGCAGCAACCCCTCCGCCTCGTGTTAGACCAAAATGAACGACTCAATCTCAAAACCATTTGGTTACCCTATGCTTACCACCGGTGGTGTCAGCAATTTCTGGAACCCTGTGAGGGGGAGCGCCGTGTATACCAAGTGCCACCAACTCACAAATCTCTCGTTCGTGTAGTTTTCCAACGTTTAGGATGCAACTGTGACCTGTTATGACCCACTACCTTGACCCGATTGCCGCCACTCGGCAGCCCCGTGAAGACTTCATTCGGTACTTGCTCACGGCTTACCCCTTGCGGGATCATTCTCTTCGCGACAAGCTGAAACACGCGCTCAACCAGCCAGGGAGCATTTGGCAGGTGCCCTATCTAGAAGGTGCCCAACCCTATCGCCCAGACTTGAGCGTGGCAGACCTAGTGGCTGAGGGGGTGTTGCATCCCGAAATGGCGCGATTATTTTGGGCCGATCGCCCCCTTTATCAACACCAAGCTGTGGCGGTAAAGGCTGTGGTTGAACAGCGGGAAAACATTATCGTGGCAACTGGAACTGGTTCCGGTAAGACTGAATGCTTCCTGTTACCAATGCTCGACCGGTTGCTCAAGGAAGAGGCTGAGTTGCAGATTGCTGGGGTGCGGGCATTAATTCTCTATCCGATGAATGCCTTGGTGAACGATCAGGTGAAACGGCTGCGTCTCTTACTCTGCCGCCAAGACGCTGAACGGCCCCTGATCAAGTTTGGTTTCTATACCAGCCGCACCCAGCAAAAGACTAAAGCGGCTCAACAAGCATTAGCAGATGAGCTAGGCACCTACAGCGATGAAGAACTCCTGGCCCTGATTCCAGAATCAGAACAGGCGGATTGGCAAGAATGCTTGTCGGGTGATCGGCGCAGAAAGGTGGTTCAAAGAGCTTGTGAGATGGTGCAAAAGGTGCAAGTGCTGTCGCGGGAGCAAATTCAAGAATCTCCACCCCATATTTTGGTCACTAACTACTCCATGCTGGAGCACATGCTGATTCGCCCGGTGGAACGCCAGACCATCTTTGAGCGATCGGCCAACTGCTTCACCATGCTGATCGTTGACGAAGCCCACTCCTACAACGGCTCGACGGGAACAGAAGTTTCCATGCTGATCAAACGGCTGAAAGCTGCCGTCAAAGCTGAACCGGGTAAAATCCGTTGCATTGCCACCAGCGCTAGTTTAGGCGATCGCAGCGTTGATTCAACTGTTATTCAATTTGCCCAAGAACTGTTTGGAGAACCCTTTAGCCAGGTGATACGTGGCGATCGTGTCTCTGCCACCGAACGCCTGGGAACTCCCTATGCTTTACCAGAGGGCTTGGCTGAGGAAGAGGTCTATGACTACTTTTACAACTTGACCCTGCCTGACCTCAATGCCTCCCTAGACCAGTGGGAACAGGAATTGAGCTACATTGTGCCACCAGAACCGCTCCGTCACGCCCGCTGCCAAGCGGCTACAGCACCTGTTGCTGAGCGGGTTCACCGCTTTTTATGGTACGCCCTGAAGCAACACCCAACGGTTCATCGGCTGATTCAACTCCTAGCGCGATCGCCCCAACCCTGGGAGCAAGTCGCA
>JANWZG010000480.1 GCA_025054735.1 Cyanobacteriota bacterium
GTTCTCTACTTCTGTTAGGAGACATTGGTATACAACCGTAGGCAAAGATGCCAGACCCCTGATTAGGGGGCGATGTCATCGGGGTCAATGCCTAGAGAGCGCAGGTAGGCTGCCAACTGTTCTGCCCGCTGCTGTGCCTGTTCCGCCCGCTGCTGTGCTTGTTCTTTTTGCATTCGCTCCTGTTCTGTCAGTTCCTCCTGTGTGGGAATCCACCGTCCCTGTTGGTCGTACCACCGTAACCATGTCCGTTCCGCGCCATCACAACGGCCCTGCCAGACGCCCAAACCCAACTGTAATGGTTCAATCCACCAGCCCTGACCAGAGATCGTCACTTCTTGATAGCTGCCTGCCTGTAGCTGAAATCCTCGCAGTTGGCTAGTTTCTGAGTCAAACACAGCGTAGTAGGGAATCTGCAAAATCTGCTCATAGACCTGCCATTTAGTGGGAGGGGTGCCCGGTTCTCGCTGGGTTTTGCCCAAGTCTTCTGCCTCTGTGCCAGGGGACAGAAACTCAATCACCATAAGGGGAGCTACACCCTCATCCCACACAACGTAACTCTGTCGTAGGTATTGCTGTCGGTAGAGTTTGGGAACGCCTACCACAACAAACCAGTCGGGACGTTTGTACCAGTTGAGATGCTCTGGGTCGTAGTAAACATGCAGGTCACCAGCCGTAAAGACTTGCTCTGGGGAGCACACAGGGGGGCGACAGGTCTGGTGCAAGATGGGCAGTTGGCGCAGGTGATATTCGTCGGGCAATCCAGGATCCTCTGGGTTTTCACTGGGTAAATCGAACATGGTGGGCAGGGTTTTGGCTGCTGCACCGGGTACAAATTGAACCATAATAACCCTCCGGCAAGCTGGCAAGGTGTCTCTATTCTAACCACGTATAACCACATTGACGTTGACAGACTACTGCCTGGTGCCCCTTGCTTGGCTAGCTCAATGTCACAAAGATACGTAAGGCTCCACTACTGCCATCCTTAGGATTATCGTCCTCTAGAGATTGTTGAGTGTTGCTGGTTTCTGCCCGTGCTAGCACTGTGTAATTACCGGGTTGTGTAGGTTGCCAAAAATAGCGCCATAGCGTCCATTCGTGGGGCGAGTCAGGATGTGACTGCTCGGCGGATTGCCAAGTGGAACCATCGTCAGTGCTTACCATTACCCGACTAATGGGTGCAGTGCCATCAAGGGCTACGCCAGCAATCAATACTCCGCTGCCCCAACCTAACTCACCATCTTTGGTAAAGCTAACCCGATGGTGACGGTTCCAGACCCGATCGGCCTGGAGCTGGCGTACAAGGCTATGGGTGGGGATAATGGCGGTATTTGACCAGCCCTGTCGTTCCCAATACCCACGCTTGGGTTTAGCGATCGCCTCTAGGCGCACAATCCACTTAGGCTGCTTCTGCCCATAGTGACCAGGAATGATAATTCGCATCGGGTAGCCATGGTCACGGGTTAGGGGTTCGCCATTCATACGATGGACTAGCCGCACGTCTGGGCGCATTAGCTCAGCGATCGGTAAGGTAGTTTCATAGCTATCTGCCCCGTGCATCACCCATTCTGTTGCCTCTGGCAGCACACCTGCTCGCTGTAACCAGGGTAATAGGGGGGTGCCCGTCCACAGGGCATTGCCAATCAAGTTACCGCCTGTTTGGTTGCCAATACACTCCATCGTCAGGTAAATGTCTTGCTGGGGGGCTGCTAACACCTCATCCCAAGATATGGTAAGGGGATTAGTGACGGCACCATCAATCTGTAACTGCCAGTCTGTTGCCTTGAGGGTAGGGGGTAACAGCGCGTAGGACTGGACATAAAACTCGTCGATCGGCGTTAGCAAATGCTCTGGCAAGGGATGCTTGGGGTTAAGCAAGTCCCCGGCAAATAGAGTGCTTCCCCGCTGGTTTTTGCGCCAATCGGCAATCAGCAATCCGCCCACGACGATAGCACCAGTGGCGGCGGCTGATTTCAGCAAGAGATCCAACGCTTGACGGCGGCTGATGGTAGTATTTTGGAACACAAGTGCTTAAGGGAATGAACAATCAGGGTGGAACTTAGCAGATACGATCGTAGTCTAGCAAGTGTGATGGTCGATCAATTCATTCATTGATTAGAGTGTAAACAATCAATGAATAGTTACTCATCCTTTGTCACTGGTTCCTCGTAGTTGTACTTCCAACTGCCAGTGACCAAATCTAGCAACTGATAGTAAATTACCGTTACGGAGTCCTCACCCTTATGCTACCGCTTACTCGCTCATCCCTACTGCTTGGTAGCTTGATTGCTATCAGCGGATTGGCTCCCCTAGTTATGGTGGCGAATGCCCAAGTTAGTAATCCTGCCCCTAGTCCCCAAGGTTCGCCCGTACCTAGCCCTACAGCCAGCGGCCCTCGTTTTGTTTGCCAAGTGAATAATGGACAGTACACCGTGATGTATTTGCCAGAAAGCCAGCCTGGACAAGCTTATCCATGGGCGGTGCCTAGTGCTATGGGAGGTGGTTGGAGTCCAGAGCGCCGCTGCAACGAAATTAGTCGGCGGTTAGAGTCCTATCGTCCGGATGGTTTGGTAGAAATGAAGACGGGTGTGGAGAATGGCTATAACACGGTTTGCGTT
>JANWZG010000481.1 GCA_025054735.1 Cyanobacteriota bacterium
GCGTTATGTCCAACGGTGCGTAATAGTAGTGCCACACAAACGGGCGAACAAATAAGTTAGGAGTGGCATCTGTGTAGAGGGTGTATCGATAGCGTCGCCAACAAGCAGAAAATCGAGCGTGCCAATCCAGTGGTACAGGGGCTGAAGCACGCACTAGGATATCGTCAGGTAAACGGCTATTAAGAATATCTGCCCAGCGGTGGGGGGGGATCAAGGCCGTTGAGTCAAAATGCACGACCTGTGCGGCTGCATGAACTCCTGTATCTGTTCTCCCAGCAGCGTGTACAGTTACAGGATGGCCAAGGACTGTGGCGATAGTTGTTTCTAAATCCTCTTGCACAGTTCGCTGGTTCGGTTGTCGCTGCCACCCATGAAAGTGAGTGCCCACGTATTGAATGACGAGGGCTACCCGGTGTAGATTTGGTGTTGTATCAGCATCCATACCGCTAGTAGCTTGTTAAGACTCCTTAGAGACAGCAATGGGGCAGCAAAAACTACCCCACTATGCATCCTGCTATGCATCAAATTTGTTAGTGTCAGAGGCCAAGATTCAAAGCTATTAAACCAGCTCGATTATAGCCATTTCAGCATTGTCTCCCCGTCGAGGCACAGTCCGCAGTATGCGGGTGTATCCGCCGTTGCGATCGCCGTAACGCTCCTGCACATTTTCAAACAGAGCATGAACAAGCTGTTTGTCGTACATGTAACCTAAAGCTCGGCGACGAGCAGCTAAAGAACCGTCCTTAGCAAGGGTAATCATGCGATCAACCTCTGTGCGCACTGCTTTGGCGCGAGCCATTGTAGTTGTCAAGCGACCATTCCGAATAAGCTGGGTTGTCAATGCTCTGAGGAGAGCACGACGCTGATCAGCAGGCTTACCTAACTGAGGAACACGACAACGGTGACGCATAAAACTTCTTCCGCTACAACACTAGATTGAACTAACCCTTGGCTGGCTTCTCCTGAGGCAATGTGATCCCCAAGCGACTACGCAATGCCTCAGTCACCTCTTCGGCTGATTTTTGACCGAAGTTCTTAATTTCCAACAAGTCTTCATAGGTATAGACCAGTAAGTCTGCAACCGTATTAATCTGTGCCCGCTTCAAGCAGTTATAGGCACGTACAGAGAGCTGCAACTCTTCGATTGGAATTTGACTGTTGGGATTCTCTGTACCATCATCAATGTCCTCAGTCGGCTCAAACGAAATATCCCGCAGAGGATTGAACAAATCCACTAAGATATTAGCCGCTTGACTGAGCGCTTCTTGAGGGGTCAGGCTACCATTAGTCCAAATTTCCATAATCAAGCGATCTTTTTCCATGGAGCCGCCCACCCGAGCATCTTCAACCGTATAGTTAACCTTGCGCACTGGCATAAATACGGCATCAATCTGAAGAAAATCTAAAGCAGCAGCTTCATCATTAGAGCGATCGATCGCCCGATATCCTCGGCCTCGTTCAACTCGAAACTCCATCTCTAAGGTAGAACCAGAGGACAGCGTTGCTATGGGATGATCTGGATTAATCAGCTCAATTTCTGATGGCAAGTCAAAGTAGCTGGCGGTAAGCCGTGCCGGCCCATGGGCTACTAGGCGGCCAATCTGAGGCTGTGAGGTATAGCTTCTGAAGACAACCCCTTTCATGTTCAGCATGATATCCAGAATGTCTTCTCGCACTCCAGGCACAGTCGCAAACTCGTGGTTAACGCCAGCGATGCGAATAGCAGTGACTGCCGTCCCCTCTAGGTTAGATAACAACACTCGCCGCAACGAATTCCCGATCGTTGTCCCTTGGCCTCGCTCCAAAGGACTGATAATGAATTTGCCATACTGACTTTGATCTTTATCTATTTTTGTGTCTTCACACTCAACCTGAAACTGTGCCACAAGGCAACCTCCCTACTGCTAAACCTACTGTCACCAATGCCAACACTACACACGACGCCGTTTGGGAGGGCGGCAACCATTGTGCGGAATCGGTGTTACATCCCGAATTAGCGTGATTTCTAGACCAGCAGCTTGCAACGCTCGGATAGCGGTTTCTCGACCCGAGCCAGGGCCACTTACCATAACTTCAATTTGACGCATACCCTGGTCGATTGCTCGGCGTGCAGCGTTCTCTGAAGCTGTCTGAGCGGCATACGGGGTTCCTTTTTTTGCGCCTTTGAACCCGCTAGAACCAGACGATGCCCATGAAACCACCTCGCCATTCGTATCTGAAATGGTAACAATTGTATTGTTGAAGGTTGATTGAATATGCGCTATACCATTCGGTATGTTTTTCCGCTGCTTCCTAGCCCCAACCTTTTTTGTCGGCTGTTTTGCCATGCCACCTACTCCACTAATGCCCTAGAACTATCTTCCCTACACTACAACCAACTTACGGCTTACTTCTTGCTGGGTGCCTTCTTCTTACCTGCCACCGTGCGACGACCACCGCGCCGAGTGCGGGCATTGGTGCGTGTTCGTTGCCCTCGCACAGGTAGCCCCATGCGGTGTCGCCGACCGCGATAACAGCCAATGTCCATCAATCGCTTGATGTTCATTGCCTCCAATCGTCGCAGATCACCCTCGACTTCGTAGTTGCTTTCCACCTCTTCA
>JANWZG010000482.1 GCA_025054735.1 Cyanobacteriota bacterium
GGCAGTGCCCGTCCAACCCTGGATATTCGAGCGGGGGTAGCTCCAGGGGCGATCAGCACTCCCCTAGGACTCATCGGTAGGTTCTCACCAACTGGACTGACAACGGGCAGCATTCCTACCAACGCCGCTATTACTCTCAACCGCATTCGTTTTGATGCTTCTGATGGGCAAGTATACCTCAGCACCCAGTACAACCCCAACCTAGGCTTGTCTGGTGGAGATATTGTCTTCACAGGCACTTCTCCAGGACTTGATCTGAGTAGTGCATCCGGTAATGGTGGCGCTGTGATCCTTGATAGCCGAGGTCGTATTACGATACCTGGTGAGGTGAGTACGTTTGCGAATGGTTCAGCCAGTGGTGGCAACGTTACTCTCGCTGCAGTTGGCGATGTCACTGTCGGTAACATAGACACTTCCTCTATCGTGGCGACAGGCGACGGCACAGCCAATCATGCTGGAGCCATCACTATTACCAGTGGAGGAGCCGTCACTACTGGTTCCCTAGCAGCAGCCTCTGAAGTTAGAGCCGGAAACGGAACAGCGGGCATTGGCGGCACCATCGCCCTCACGGCCACAGGTTCTGTGCAAACCCAGGCCATCAGGACTGCTGCGATCGTCGGTGGTAACGGCACCGCAGGCAATGGCGGCATCATTAGTCTGACCAGCAAAACAGGCAGCATAGTAACTGCTAACCTCGACACCTCTAGCCTTGTGCAAACGGGCACCTCTGGTAGTGGTGGTAACGTCTCCCTGATCTCCCCTATCAGCATCACTACTGGCACCGTCACCACCAATGCTTCCACGGGTAGCGGCGGTAGCGTATTTATCGATCCCCGGGGGGATGTGCAGGTGACCTTCATTAACGCCCAAGGGGGCACTGCTGGCTTTGGTGGCACTGTAGATATCACTACGGGTAGCCTGTTTCGAGCTACGGGCACCTTTACTAATCGCACTGGCACCCTTGCCAGCATTTCCACTACTGGTGGCTTAGGGGGGGGTAACATCACCCTGCGGCATGGCGGCGGCAACCAGACCCCGTTCATTGTCGGTAACCTGTTCACCAACAACGGCACAGCAGGAGCCATTACTAGCGGTGGCAGCACGATCGCCACTACCTTCCTCGTGCCCCCCGGCACCTTCACCAGGGGCAATATTCGCGTCATTACCCCCGGTAACTCTAACCGGTTCAATTTCTCTGGTGATTTCTTTGGCGGTAGTGGCAACGACCTGAAGGGCGAAATCCTGCTGCCACCCAAGACAGATACGCCTAATTTCGATCCGGTACTCGACCTACGCTATCGCGCCCTCGAAGAGGCATTCACCACAGAGTATGCCCAGTATTTTGGTGTAGAAGCACCCCCTTCGATCAAATCGATTGCCCAAGCAGTTGCAGCACTGAAGCGCATTGCCCAAGAACCAGGAGTGCCCAGTGCCCTAATTTACGTCTACTTTGTGCCCACCAATGTCCCTGCCACCGATGTCTCCAGCTTCGACATCCAGCGCCGCCGCAACGATGATGTGCTGGAGCTGCTGATGATCACAGGTAATGGTGCCCCAGTTTATAAGCGCTATCCCCGCATTACTCGCCAGATGGTCACCGCTGTGGCGGACGACATGCGGATCGCTACCTCAGATGCGGAAAACCCCGACTACCGAGAACCTGCCCAGCAACTCTATGAGTGGATCATCGCTCCCCTAGAGGCAGACCTGCAAAACCACCAGATTCAGCAGCTTGTATTCTTGACTGACCTGAAGTTGCGATCGCTCCCCCTTGCTGCCCTGTACAATGGCAAACAATTCCTGGTGGAGCGCTATGCCATCGGTCTCATGCCCAGTTTTTCCCTTACCAGCACCACCTACACCAACATTCAATCTGCCCCTGTGCTAGGCATGGGAGCCTCGACATTCCAGGAACTCAACCCTCTGCCTGCGATTCCCACAGAGTTGGCGCTGATTACCCATGACCTGCGCCAGGGTGGGCAAGCATTCCTCAACGACCAGTTCACTCTAGACAACTTGAAGGCAAAGCGTATCATTTATCCGTTGCCGATTCTGCACCTAGCGACCCATGCTGAGTTCAAGCCGGGAAATGCTGGGCAGTCCTACATTCAACTTTGGGACACTAAACTCCGCTTAGATCAAATTCCTCAGATGGGCTGGAACAAGCCCTTGGTAGATTTGCTGGTGTTGAGTGCTTGCCGCACTGCCCTAGGCGATCGTGAGGCAGAACTGGGCTTTGGTGGCATTGCCTTCCAGTCGGGGGTACGATCGGTGCTAGCCAGCCTGTGGTACGTTAGTGACATCGGTACCCTTTCCCTGATGCAGGAATTCTACAGCCAGTTGCAAACCACACCCACAAGGGCAGAGGCATTGCGTCAGGCACAGATCGCCATGGCGCGGGGCAACGTTACTTTGAAAGCAGGCACATTGCAGACAGTGCGAGGACAGATTCCCATACCACCAGAGCTACAAGCTTTGGGAGATATAGATCTATCACACCCTTACTATTGGTCAGCCTTCACCATGATTGGTAATCCTTGGTAAGTGGATGCTGGAAATGCAACTAAGAGGATATTTG
>JANWZG010000483.1 GCA_025054735.1 Cyanobacteriota bacterium
TAAGCCACGTCGCAAGTTTGATCGTGAGAACAACACGTCACTATCAATATTAGTCAGCCAAACTCCTCGGAGTTCGCGGTTAGGGATGCTGGTTTGGCTATAGCCCATGGGCTGCTGCAACAATCCCAGCATGAATAACAGGATTATGCTCAGCAGTAACCAGTGCCATCGCGATCGCAGCTCATTCATCAACCAAACCGATAATGTTTCTTCACTGGGCTAGTAATTTGCCAAGTGCAAGACATCCCCGCTGGAAATGTCACCAAATCACCCTTGCCAATGTGCACTGGCTCTCCAGAGGTGGGCGTAACGACAACATCCCCTTCCAGAAAATAGCAAGTTTCTGGCTCATCGTAGCTCCAGGGAAACTCTGAAACTTCCTTAGTCCAGATGGGCCAGCTAGCAATCCCTAACTGCTGCAAACGCTCTGGTGTAGGTTGTCGTTCAATTGAAATCTCCATACTATTAACTGTCCTCCTGCAACTGTAGGGGTTCAACGTAGTTAACTACATGCTTGCTAACTACTATGATTGCACTACCTAAATTTGATAGATAGCTCGTTGACAACACCTATAGCTCCTCATCGATGATAGGATGTGATGCTTGTAGACAAAATCTGATAATGCAGCCAGTGATGCAGCTAGTACAGTAGATTACTTGCCTTGGGCTAACGTCAATGCTCCTAACGCAAATATCATGTAGATATTTCCTGAGAAGTTATAGCGACTCTCGCTACCACCACTAATGACAGTAAGCTAACGTTGCCGGGTGCGCATCACAGTTGCCCTTGCCATAAATCCCTCTCTCAAGTTGAGAGAAGGAACTGAGGGATGAGAGCCTACAAAGATGACATAATTCTCAACTTTGTCTGTCAAGAATGTTGAATTCTTACCTTGCTATTATCCAATGAATTGTTAATTAACTAGATATGCAGATTCGTCGTCGTTCTCCTGGTCCATCAGTATCGGTTCTAGACTTAGAATTTCAGGTTGCTGTTCCCGATGCAGAACCACGGAATATCTTGGAGAAAATCATCTGGCAAAAAGAACTAGAAGTGGAGCAATGGCGAGAGCGGATGCCGCTTGCAGATTTGCGCCGAAAGGTGATGGAGATGCCCGCCTGTCGAGATTTTTTGGGAGCACTACGTTGCAGCGATCGCCGGCCAGCCGTAATTGCCGAGATAAAAAAAGCATCTCCTAGTAAAGGTGTAATCAGGGAAGATTTTGACCCAGTGGCGATTGCTCAAGCCTATGAAACTCACGGAGCTGCTTGCTTGTCCGTACTTACGGATCAAAAGTTCTTTCAGGGCAGCTTTGCCTACTTATCTAAAGTGCGATCGGCTGTCAATATCCCCTTGTTGTGCAAAGAATTTGTGATTTACCCGTATCAAATCTATATGGCACGGGTCAATGGAGCCGATGCCATTCTATTGATTGCTGCCATTCTTTCAGATCAGGATTTACGATATTTTCTCAAAATTATTCGCAGTTTGACGATGACTGCTTTGATTGAAGTGCATACCTTGGAAGAGCTAGATCGAGTAATAGCGCTTGATGACCTACAACTAGTAGGTATCAACAACCGCAATCTAGAGGATTTTTCTGTCAGCTTAGAAACCACTCAGCAACTATTAGCTGCACGCGCACAGATACTGCGCGATCGCAACATTCTAGTCGTGAGCGAGTCTGGTATTCACACGAGGGCTGACATCACTACAGTTGCTAGTGCTGGGGCTGGGGCTGTCTTAATTGGTGAATCTCTGATGCGACAACCCAACCCTGGAGAGGCGCTGTCTGCGTTATTTGGCTAGTCTAGGTATGATATTGTCAACTGTTTAGGATCCAGAGCTAATCCCATGGAACCAATTCCATTGCCATCTCGTATCCACTATGAGTTGTTACTTCAATTACTAGAACGACAAACCCTGTCAGTTATTAAACCAGGCTCACCCCATTACAACTACGTCCAAACCTTGATTGTGACGTTGCGTAAGGCATTGAGTCAGCATAAAAACTTAGAAGAGTCTCTAGAGAGAGCAAAGCTTCCTATTGACTATCGCTGGTCCTTAAATGCTAATCATGTAGAACTAACAGTAGGAGTCAGTCCGCCTACAAATCAAGCAGAGTAGGGAATCTGGAGTAGTTGAGTTGACTACATAAAAGTTTAAGAAATTTAAAGTTACCATAGAGGCGACTAACACCAAAACGCTGAGGTTTTATGGGTGTCAATGCTCTGTGCACGGAAGTTCAACTCTGTCCTGCTGCTCAAGATACGGTAGCACTGCGACAGGTGTTTCAATCAATCGATGCATCAAGTTGCCCCTACAGGTTCAATTTCCATATGCATACTGTGTGCTCAGATGGTCAACTAGAGCCAGAGGAACTGATGGAACAGGCGATCGCGATCGGACTAAGTGGTCTGGCAATCACTGATCACCATACAGTCAGCGGCTATTACAGAGCGCAACAGTGGTTGAATGAATACGACTGTCCTGACGATTCAGCACGTCCACAACTTTGGACTGGCGTGGAAATTAGCGCTGACTTGCTAGGCACAGAAGTT
>JANWZG010000484.1 GCA_025054735.1 Cyanobacteriota bacterium
CCACAATCTGCCCAATGATGCTCGCAACCAGGCGATCGTTACTGCTGTCATCCAAATGGCACATAACCTCAACCTACAGGTCATCGCCGAAGGAGTAGAAACTGAACAAGAACTTGCCTTCCTCCGCCACCACCACTGTGATGCCATGCAGGGGTTTCTATTTAGCCGACCCTTGCCCACTAGTGACTTTGAAGCACTCATTACTACTGGCAAAACTCTGCTCAGGAAGTAGCACCTGTGATTGCGGAAGCTAAGCCAAAAGGAGAAATCTCCACAGCCCGCAGAAACAGGTTTTACTGGGGCAGTTGCAATGTTGGTTGCTAGCACTACTAGGAGATAAGCCAAAATCTACTCTCACGCTAGAAATCTGCAAAAATCTGAATTCATAATCTAGCTGTCACAAGTTTGTCACAATTTGTTTGATACTCTAGTCGGAGTCTATAATTTTTTAATCAAGAATCAAATAATTCAATGTCTTTAAAGGAAATGCAGTTGATTTGACTGAACTTAATCTTAAGTAACCAGATAGCTTGTGTTCTGTAGCACCTAGAGAGAAGGTTACGAGGCCATTGCCATTGAGGCTTGTAATTAGATCTTAGGTTCTCACTACAAGCGTCCTAGCTGATCTAGGCGTTTAGGCACTGCTGTAGCTTGATTTTCATTACACTGAAGTCTTGCTGATTAAAGAACGAATGACTACTCACACCCCGGCACGCCCTTACAGACTGTTCAGGCAACTAGCAACCACACTAGGAATAGCCATGATTGTCACAGGGCTGGTATCGTTAGGGCTGAACTATCAATATGTGCGTACTCACTTCAGACAAGAAGAGGAAGAGGAAATTGCATCCATTACTCGATCCTTACGCTTGACTATTGAAAACTACGTGAACATTTCTAGTTACATTAATGCTAACAAACAGAGTGCTAGTGTTTTAGACCACCCTAGTGCCAAGGTGAAACTTCAGGATTTTCTTCACCCTTACACAGAACTTCCAGATGTCATTAGTGCTACGGTGATTGCACCTGACGGACGTATTATTGCCTATAACAGTCACTCTGACGATAGTGCTCCAGCAGCTAGTACTAATCCTAAGAATTCTATAGCTATAGCACCAGAACTGGCCCTATCCTTTCAACGCCTTGTCTCTAGTAACACAGAGCATCACACAGAGCATTACATTGAGCTAACTCTCAATGGTAAACCAGTATTGGCCCATGCTGTGCCATTAGATACCGCCATGTTTGCAACTACTGCCACTAGGGGACTTGGTTGGCTAGTAGTCGTGCTAGACCTCAACGAGATGAATGGGCAGATTCGACTATTTTTGCTCAAGTCGCTGGCTATTCACCTAGTAACTATTGCTGGGTTAATTGGTATTCTGAGCTGGGTTGCCCAACAGGCGCTCCAGAGGCCATTGCAGCAGTTAAATCAGGCTATTCAAGCCAGCAAGGACTCTGGTGTGTTTTCGCTGCCAAGTTCCATGCCTAATAATGAGGTGGGTTTTTTGGCTAGAACCCTGGATGCAGCGCTTCAAGCTCGTCGACAAGCAGAACGATCGCTACATCAACAAACTGAGCGACTACAACAGCAAAATTACATTCTTAATCAACTAGCTAAGGATCCAACACTTTACACAGACTATCGCAGTGCTGTTAGAGGGCTAACTGAAGCAGTCGTTAAAACCCTTGATGTTGAGCGCGCTAGTGTTTGGCTATATACCGACGATCGTTCGCGGCTAGAGTGCGTGGACTTGTTTGAACGATCACCCCGTCGTCATAGTGCTGGTATTTTCTTAGCAGTGGCAGACTATCCTCAGTATTTTCGAGCATTAGAAGAGACAGAGTTCACCATTGCAGCCCATGATGCCCATCGCGATCCGAGAACCTGCGAGTTTTCTGTCCACTATCTAACTCCATTAGGCATCACATCCATGCTAGACTCTCCCATCCGCTCTGGCGGACAAACTATTGGTGTTTTGTGTATTGAACAGGTGGGTGTTCCTCGCCAGTGGAGTTTAGAGGACGAGCAGTTTGCGCGGGCAATTACAGACTTGACTGCTCTAGCCCTAGAAACGTGCGATCGTCTCCATGCCGAAAACGCTCTGCGTCAGAGTGAATTGACGAACCGAGCATTACTGCGCGCGATTCCAGATTTGCTGATTCACATGAGGCAGGATGGCACGTACCTAAGCGTACAACGGTCTGAGCACGTGCACCTATACAATCCGAACCACAATTATGTAGGTAGCAAAATTTATGATGTCTTACCACCTGAATATGCTCACCAGCGGATGCGCTACGTTCATCTGGCACTGCAAACTGGTCAGCCACAGGTCTACGACTATGCTATAGAAGTCGATGGCAGCCTCCGCTACGAAGAAGCTCGTGTTGTTCCCTGTGGTCAGGATGATGTACTGATCATTGTGCGGGATGTGAGCGATCGCCACCAGGCTGAGCAACAAATTCGCCAGCAGTCTGCTGAGTTAGAGGCTGCCCTAGAGGAATTGCGTCAAACCCAGGCACAAATTGTTCAAGCCGAAAAAATGTCT
>JANWZG010000485.1 GCA_025054735.1 Cyanobacteriota bacterium
GGTGAAGGTGGCTCCCAAGCTTGCCCTGGATCAGCTCTTCCGGCTGCATGGTCTGTCCTGGCAGGATAACCGTCCGCCGCTGAACGCTCCAATTTTGCCTGAAGCAGCCGGGGCGATCGCTCACTTCCATCAATTCCCAGACTTGGCGCAAGCATGGCGCAACTGGTGCAATCGTCAGTTGCGCAGCGTTGCCAAAAATGAATTCTCTCGCTGGCGATCGCCCATCAGCACTGGCATCGCAAGCTACAAACACTCTAGCCAGTGGACACATGAGACAGGCACCGAACACTAAGACTATTAGGTTAGCTTCCTTAACTTCCCCTTGCGGGGATGAGATTGGCGTGAAGTATTACGAAGGTACTGACCTAACAGAAGCAACGCTTCGATCCCCGTCTGGGGAGGTGATTTGATCAGTTCTTGAGCTATATTAGCACTTGACACAAGGTTTTAACTCAGTGCTCATTTTTAAAACTTGAGTTATACTTTACTCATGTACTTTAATTTAAGTAATAACTGCATGAAAAATAGATGCAAGTGGTCAGAACTTGGCCATGGATTTTCTAAGTATTCTGATGATACCGACCTACAGATTGAATATTCCCAAGAAGAGCAAAAACAAAGGGCTGATCGCTTCCGTGATGTCCGCAGCTCTAGAAGGTGGAAAGATGTAGCTCAGGAAGTCCTCATCACTTTTGCTAGAGTTCTAGAGAAAATCTTCTGCCGAGAACTAAATTTGTCCTTCTGCCTTGAGTGCAGGATAGTCGGTCTTAGGGTAGCTTTTGGCTTTAAATCGAGCTAGCAGAGCATTTCTGGGGCAAGGGTTTAGCATTCTACTGCTCTCCCTTGCCCTTTTCTAGTGTCGAGATTTTGATGTGCAGTGTAGGTTTTGGTTTGAATTCCTGCCTTAAAATGCACACTGTACTAGGTGGATGCCAGATTCATTGAGAGGCAGAAACAGGTCGCTGCTAGTCCTGCTTTGCCTAGCCGTTGTTAACGTATAATCACCAACTCCACCAGGGTGTTCCACATTTCCTATGCAGAGTCGGAATGATCCCAAGTTGCTGAGTGTATTAAATGAAATTCTTCAGTTTTAGGGAACGGGGTATGGTCAATTCCCCTTCTTGGCAAAATTTGTCTTACTCAACTACACTCCAGATATTTCAAGAGTCTTTAACAATCTTCTCTGAATGGTCTGGTGCAAATGTGGTACGTGCACCTTCCGAGACTGGAATGGCTAGCGTTGATGCGATCGCCACTGCCAAAAAATTAACTGCCTGGCCCAGCCACGAAAAAATTGATGCTTTGCAGGTGATTTTTGATGCCATTCATCTAGAGCAGGAGCAAGCCCAAACGACTAAAGTACTCTACTGGCCAGCATGGGCAATCAACAATTGTAACAATGTTCACGATCCTCAAAAGCAATATCCACCTATCCCTTACCCTTTAACCCAGCCGCCGACTGAACAGCAAGTTGATGCCTTACGACAACAGGTTAAACAAACCCTAGAAGATTTAACTGACCACGATTGGGAACAACTTCCCCTGTTGATGCTGATTCTGGAAAAGTATGGTTCGTACCTCAGCTTTGGTCAGGCTAATGTTGCCTTGTTTGATCAGGTGAGGGCAACGGCTGCGGTGGCGGCTGCTTTGGCAGACAATCCTCAGGTTAGCCAGCTTTGCCTTGTTGCCGCAGACCTATCAGGTATTCAAGATTTTATCTACACTATTTCATCAGATGGTGCGCTAAAGTCCCTACGCGCCCGTAGCTTTACGCTCGAACTGGTAACCGAAGAAATTGTTCAGCAGCTTTTAGGTCAGTTAGCATTGCCTCGAGCAAGTGTTATCTATGCGGGAGGTGGAAACCTATATCTACTAGCACCCGCAACAGAGGCAACTGCCGAAATGATTTGTGCAATTCGTAATCAAGCCAATGATTGGTTGCTTGATGCCTTTCAAGGTAAAGTATTCCTGAGCTTAGACTGCCACAACTTTGCTAAAGAAGAAATTGGTCAAAAAAAATTTGCTGACCACTGGGAGTGTGTGATTAAAAAGCTGGCAGTTCAGAAAAATCGTAAGTTTGATCAACAGCTTGATCAACTCTTGAAACCCAAAACTGCCCATGAACCCTGCAAAGTCTGCCATCGGGACGACACAGAAGATCTAAAACCATTAGGTGGAGATGGAGTTGAAGCGTGTCCGACCTGTCGCCAAATGTTTGACTTAGGACAAAGGTTATTTAATGTAGGAGCTTTGGTGCGATCGCCCACTCCAAAAATCCTAGGAGCATTAGATACAATCGAGATTTGCATTGGGGATTCCCCCATCTACTATCATCTGTTTGAAACGGCGAGAACCATTCCTCAGCAACCTGAAACTGTTTATCTAATCAATAACTGGGATGTAGACCTTTACAAATTTCCCCATTTCAGGAATCCGACTTTGTTGCTACTGGGCAACTACGGTCAGAGAATTGATCCGGAGCCTGAAACCAACCAGCCGCCCGGGTATATCACAGCCGAAGAACTCGCAGACAGATCT
>JANWZG010000486.1 GCA_025054735.1 Cyanobacteriota bacterium
TACTCTGCGTCATATTTACGCTGGGCATCTGCATTGAGGATTGCAGTTGCAAAATGATAATCAGGAAATTGATATTTCAATCAAAACAACTAGATTAACGATTAGCCTTTTATTTCATTAGCCCACAACTTAAGGTAGGGGAGACTCATCGTTGGTGCTGGCAGCCAGCATTATCTGTTAGTTACCTGCGATCCTGTCCCTCAATTATGACGGTTCGGAATGTCAAGGACACTCGTCGATTTCGCGGTAACATTTGGTCACCGATCTTGTCAGTCTTCCGCCTTGCAATTGCGTGCCGCCATTCATAACGCGATTCCCCAGCCAGCACCACCAAACTGCAACGCTCCAACAGGAGAGACCTGGTGCCTTCACCGTTGACCGCCGATAGCTCCATCATACATTGCGAGCCAAGTGTGATGGAACAGACCACGGAACCGAAACACGTAACGCAGTCAACATGGGGTGCGATGCCTTGGCCTGGCTCATACTCGTTGACAATCAACTGATCTGGAGTGCTCATGTATCCGTCTGCAACCAACCGCGCAGCAAGCGACTGCGCCCAGCCTGGAAGCGAACCAAGGTGCATGGATGGGTCAACCTTCCGAGCCTTGTAATCATAGCGGTAACCGTAGTGCTGTACGCGCCGCTTGAGGTCGGTCAGCCATGGTTCGGCATCCACGGCAGCAAGCAAATCTAGCTCGTCTAGCTCGGTGATGAAATCTGCAACATACTTGAGTCCAGGAACATCCACTTGTGCTTTGCGGTTTAGCAGCATAATGGCTAGAGTGAGGAGCGGCGGCGAGAGGGCTAGAACGAAGTGCCAAGACTCTATTCCGTCTGCTCCACTGTGTTGTTAGCTAGCTGGCGACTACGCAGTGTTTATAATTCTACGCGATTGCTTCTAATTTCTGTCGAATTGCTGCCTGAATCTTTGCGAACTTATTTACTGCCTTTTGAGGGACCTGTATCGCAGACCGGAAAACGACCTTGCAAAAGCGGAACTGGTGCTACCTATTGGCTGTCCAGAAGGTTGTGAGTGATTGAATCACTCTGAGCTTTAATTGAGATGACCAACTCCCTGGCAGGAATGAACCCGATCGGGGAATTTGCCTTGGCAATAACAAACGCATTTCGACAAATACCCGGTTGCTGACATCCGACTGAACACGCCGCAAAGCTAAAATCCAAAATTGTGTGTTAGGTATTGGGGGCTAGGGGTTAGGTGTCATACTGATGGAAATAATTGCAATAAAGGATGAAGTAGATATGTAATCGAATACTGAGTGCTGCGTGGCTTCTACAGTCTGAAATTGCGAATTTTCCGTAATTCAAACGGGTAGCACTCTCCGATAGAGTAGGCTGGGTACTTCTCCGTAATTGCTAGCTCTAGCCTTGTAGGTATGTACGACTTTCGACAATTTATCTCAACAATCTACCCAAGCATAATTGGAGAGCACTGTTGTAGGTAGTTTTCATTTTAGGAACTGGAGTGTAATTTTATGGCAGGCAACTATTTTTCAACCCTGACATTACTGTTACGCGATCGCAAAGACTTTTTACTCGAAATTCAAAATGGTGTTCGCCTTAAGGATAAGATTGCATCATTGCTGATGATTAGCTGTTTATTTTTTGCCATCTATGGCGGCATCATTGGCGCGTTCAATAGTCCCCTACAAATTCTCTCATCGGCAATTAAGCTGCCAGCTCTTTATCTAATTACACTGCTAGTTTGTTTACCCACGTTGTATATCTTTAATGCTTTGTTTGGGTCTAAGCAAACGATCGCCCAAAACTTTGCTCTGTTGCTTACATCAGTCACGGTCATTGCTGTGCTGCTGCTAGGCTTTGCACCAGTTACTCTATTTTTCCTAATTACAGTTCAAGATTATCAATTTTTCATACTGCTCAATGTTAGTATTTTTGCCCTGACTGGCATTATTGGCGTGTTGTTTCTCTATCAAGTGATGAAACCTATCTCCGATAGTGAAAGTAGTGAAGGAGCAAAGGTTCGCACTAATATCCTCCGGTTTTGGCTAGGACTATATGGGTTTGTGGGCAGCCAGTTAGGATGGACGTTACGTCCATTTTTTGGTGACCCTAACCAACCCTTTCAACTATTTCGAGAGCGCGGTGGCAACTTCTTCCTAGGCGTGTGGAATTCCATTCGTGAACTGCTATTTTATTGATCCGTTATTTAGCCATCAGTTTTCAGTATTCATCAGTATTCAAGAGTTATCCATGCAAGCTGACTTAGCAGCATTACAGATTAGCCCTTCAGAACTGGAGCGCCTAGCTGGCTTAGAAATCAATGACCTGTTTATCGGTGGGCTAATAGGGGGCACGGTACGATCGTCTGTATTGCGTTATCCCCAGCGGTTGCTGGCCTTTGGCTTAACAGAGTTAGCAATTATAATCCTGGTATTAGTTGTAACGTTACCCATTGGGTTGTTGATGATTCGAGGAGTGACTGACGCAATCCAAGATGCAGCGACAGTTACTCAGGTTTTGCAGGTAATGCTTGGGGT
>JANWZG010000487.1 GCA_025054735.1 Cyanobacteriota bacterium
GGCTCGATAGTAGCTCCGATTAGACATTGCTTGTTAATTGCTACAGGTAGCCAAGCTGTCTGAGACCAACGCTGACAACTAGACTATGCTCCACTATCTGGCAGACAATTTGGATAAAACGGTATTGCCTGTAACAATTTATCAGCCAGTGTAGTGGGGAAGTAAGGCGGGTTGAGAACTAGGGCTATGATTACCAACCAGCTAGCCCTAAATAGCCAAAAATTAACCTAAAACCCGATAGGCTAGTAACAGTTAACGTTATAGCGATAGTGACCAATGACTGTATCTGCCATTCAGACCACTTCTCAGTTCTCATCCTGTGATTTACCCCACGATGGATGGGACGCGATCGTCATTGGTGCTGGCATTGGTGGCCTAGTGACGGCAACGCAACTGGCTAGCAAAGGAGCTAAGGTATTGGTGCTAGAGCGATACCTGATTCCAGGAGGCAGTGCTGGCTATTTTGAGCGCAATGGCTATCGGTTTGATGTTGGTGCCTCTATGATTTTTGGCTTTGGCAGTCAAGGCACCACCAACCTGCTGACCCGGGCACTGCAAGCAGTCGGTAAGCACATTGAAACCATTCCTGATCCGGTGCAAATTCACTATCACTTACCCGATGGCATAGATCTAAAGGTGCATCGAGACTACGAAGCCTTTTTACAGGCACTTATCCACCGGTTTCCCCAAGAGGCAGTCGGCATCCGTCGGTTTTATGACGAGTGTTGGCGGGTGTTCAACTGTTTGAATGTAATGGATTTGTTGTCCCTAGAAGAGCCGCGTTATTTGACTCGTGTCTTTTTTCAGCATCCCTTGGCTTGCCTAGGCTTGGTTGTATATCTGCCCCAAAACGCTGGTGATATAGCTCGCCGTTACATTCAGGATCCAATACTACTGAAATTTATTGACATGGAGTGCTATTGCTGGTCAGTAGTACCTGCCGATCGCACGCCGATGATCAATGCAGGTATGGTGTTTAGCGATCGTCACTATGGCGGCATCAACTATCCCAAGGGAGGTGTGGGTCAAATTGCCCAAGCTCTCGTGGAAGGTTTAGTCGAGCATGGAGGTGCTATCCGCTACAAGTCTAGGGTGACGAAAATTCTGCGCCAGGGTAATCGAGCTGTGGGTGTGCGTCTTGCCAATGGACAGGACTTTTATGCCCGGCGGGTTATCTCTAATGCTACCCGCTGGGATACCTTTGAGCACCTGCTGGGCGATCGGCCCCCTAGTGAACAGCGTTGGCAACAGCGCTATCAACCATCACCCAGTTTTTTAAGCCTGCACCTCGGAGTGAGCGCAGCGGCCCTGCCCGCGGATACAGAGTGCCACCACATTCTGTTAGAAGACTGGGAACAGATGGAAGCTGACCAAGGCACCATCTTTGTCTCTATTCCCACGTTGTTGGACCCTAGCCTTGCCCCTGACGGATATCACATCATCCACACCTTTACCCCTAGCTGGATGTCTGAATGGCAAAACCTCTCGCCGAGTACTTATCAAGCTAAGAAGGCAGCCGCAGCAGCACGGTTGATCGATCGCCTAGAGCGCATCTTTCCAGACCTGAGCCGTCATATAGACCTGCAAGAAGTAGGAACTCCCCGCACCCACCGCCGATTTCTAGGCCGTATCGATGGCACCTATGGCCCCATCCCCAGTCGCAAACTCTGGGGGCTGTTGGGAATGCCCTTCAACCGCACTACTGTGCCAGGTCTATACTGCGTAGGCGATAGCACCTTCCCTGGACAAGGCCTAAACGCCGTTGCCTTCTCTGGGTTTGCCTGCGCTCATCGGGTTGCTGTTGACTTAGGTTTGTAGGCCAAAGTTAAATTATGTAGCTGTTTTCAGAGAATTGGCACGACACAACTATTTCAAAGTTTAGCTATGGTAGATCGAGGACTAAGTAGAATAGGATGTCATCTCGCCCTCACCTTTGATAGGAACTATTTCTCGTAGTTCTAGCACATACCGGTCTTTTAACAGACTGTGAGTAGCCTATGTCACCCGAATACTATCAAAATCCCTTCATCGGATGCTTATCTTTGGGATCTGCTTTGTACAAAATCAATTACTTCTGACCTTAAAATGCATAAAATCTGCGTCTTACCCAGAAAATCAGGTCACTGCTCTAAGCTGCAATCGGAGCAGTCGAACGCTCCCAACTAGCGGCCGCAAATAGCCCTCATACTAATCACTAGCAGCTTTTGCCCCTACTTTATCTGTTGGGTCACTTCAACCCAGCAGTCACGTCTTGGTCTTCAACGTTTTACTTTCACAAACAATCACTTACAACGCTAAAGCGAGGACAATACCTGGATGAACTCAACTGCTCACTTGGGGGGCGATCGTACTAAGGCTTAGTCATCACCGGATGTTTGCCCCTAGCAATCAGCGCGATGCGATGTGTTTCAGGATGAAGGAGACAAATTTGGTCTTGCCCCAGTTGAAACACTAAAAGATCCCCGGTTAGGTGAGTGGCATGGCTAATTGACCAAAATGCAAAGGGGGTTTCCAGGGCAAAG
>JANWZG010000488.1 GCA_025054735.1 Cyanobacteriota bacterium
CCTGGTTGCACGAAAGAAGCCTGTAGCTTTCGAGATCACTATGCTGCTTACCAAGACAAGAATGTGGTGGTTTTAGGCGTTAGTCTAGACGATGAGGCATCTCATCAACAGTTTACGCAAAAGTTCAACTTGCCCTTCCCGCTGCTGGCAGATGTGGATGCGACTATTACCAAAGCCTACGATGTCGCCATGGAAAAAAATGGCGCTCTGTATGCTAGGCGGGTTACTTATGTGATTGATGGCACAGGCACTATCACTCATGTTTACGAAACGGTTAACACAGAAACCCATGCAACGGATATTTTGGCAGATCTGGGACTGTGACTGATGGTAGGTATCTAGTGGGTTCATAAGCTGAACCCATCGATAGAGAGAATATGGCTTTGGGGTGGATTCAGCGCTGCTACCCATGAAAAACCAAATTGCTAGTCAGGTATTGTTGCTTACCAAGTGTTTCTTAGTAGGAGCATTGGAAATTGCTGTTCTGAGTCTGTCACAATCTAGCTATGCCACTACGGCTGCAGACTATCGAGCATTGGGGCTACGCTATCGACAGCAAGGGCAACTGGATGCAGCGATCGCTGCCCTGACCCAAGCAGTTGCTTTAGAACCAGATAACTTGGATGGACGCATTGCCTTGGGTTGGACTCAGCATCTAGCTGCCCAGCGCCAGGCCGCTGCTCAAACCTTAACCGCAGTAGCTTGGGCTGATCCCTATAAGGTTCAGGCATTCAACGCCTTGGGGATTGTATATTTGGTTTCTGGTGACCTAGCCTTGGCGATTGCCAGCCACATGTGGGCATTGCTCCTCAAACCAGATAATGAGATTGCCTACTACAACCTTAGCCTCGCTTGCCAACGAATCCAGTCCTACGACTGGGCGATCGTCACGGCTATGCGAGCAGCAGAGCTAGAACCGACTAACCCCCATCCTCTCATTGCTTTGGCTTTAGCGCACTGGTCACAGGGCAACCGTGCAGCCGCCCAAGCTGCCTACACGCAAGCTCTAGCATTGGACGATCGCTATGGCGATCTTGGGTTTCTAGCCTACTTAGCAGAAGCTGGGTTTAGTGCCGATCAGATTGAAGTGACCCAACAGATCCTAAAGAGTCGTTAGTTGCCATACCTATTAGGCACCATACCTGTCAAACATTACGTCCGTCGGCGGTTATCACGTTTGCCATTCGAGACCGCGTAGGGCTGTAGTGGCTCATCTCGTTTCAGATCTCGCCGAACATGGCTAATTCTGCGCCACCATGCCTGCATTTCTTCATTGCTGGGGTAAAGGGTGCGATACGAACGATCATCAGAGTCGTAAGAAATCAAGCAATGTACCTCCTATTGATTCGGTTATGTGCCCCATGCTAGCTCACTAGCGCGCACTTGGGTTGATATTACTGTTGGTATTACTAATGACAGAGTCAAACCATGACAGACCAAGAAACAACTGTATGCCTACTGTTAGCGATTGGCAACTCACGGCTGCACTGGGGCCTGTGTCAGGGATCGCAACTTCAGGCCACGTGGGATACAAATCATTTTACCGCTGATCAGAGCCATTCAGTTCTAGCATCACCCACTGCGCTAGCTACAGTGCACCCAGCCGCTGCCAAGTTGCCTCCATCACCAATACTAACAATCGCCTCCGTTGTTCCCTCCCAAACAGCCCTCTGGCAATCCTATCCCCATGTCAATATCCTAACCTTAGGTCATATCCCATTGCACGGACTATATCCAACCCTAGGAATTGACCGCGCTTTGGCTGCTTATGCTGCTGTGGAAACAATTGGAGCACCAGTTTTGGTCATTGATGGCGGCACTGCTCTAACGTTCACCGGGGTAGATGGCGATCGCAACTTAGTAGGAGGAGCCATTCTGCCTGGTCTAGCGCTACAATACCGTGCTCTTGCTAAGGCCACTGCCATGAGGTCTCTCCCCGACATTGATAGTGACCACCTGCCTCTGCATAACTGGAACATCTGCGATCGATGGGCGCAAACTACCGTGGGTGCTATTCACAGCGGTGTAATCCATACCCTATTGGCGGGAATTCAGGCATTTGTACACGATTGGTGGCAACGGTTTCCCCAGAGTGCGATTGTCCTCACAGGTGGTGATAGTGCTCAGCTATTGACATGGCTTCAGCACCATAACCCAGTACTGGCTAGCCAAATACACCTTGCTCCTCACTTAGTGTTGCAGGGCATGGCGATCGCCAGGGTCGCTAACTAGCTACTATGCTGATTGCAATAAACCCTTCACCTCCAACTGGTGAATAAAGGCTACAAACTTTTCCACTAATTCAGGATTGCGCCATCCTTTTTCGGTCTCTTCCTGGATGAGCTGCAAGGCTTCACGGGGAGTATAAGCTGTTTTATACGGACGTTCGCTAGTTAAAGCATCGTAAATATCAATAATCTGAAAAACTTGAGCCAAGTATGGAATCTCATGTCCTACTAGCTGATCTGGATAGCCGCTGCCATCCCAGCGTTCATGATGGTGGCGAATAATGGG
>JANWZG010000489.1 GCA_025054735.1 Cyanobacteriota bacterium
TGTAGACAATCCCTACAGCCCAGTGGCGATCGGCATCTTCTAGGGCCACAAAGCTTCCAAAGCCATAGTCCTCTGGCTGGGGCGGATGAGTTACCATCATGCCATCATCGACTTGGATAATGTAGTCACAGTGAGAGTTAGACTTAACCACCTTACCAAGTTGCATAGCCACCAGTTCCAAATCACAGTAGGCGGGATCAACCCGCCCGACGATCGCCATAAGGTTAACCCCAGGGGGCCAGTTGCATTACCTAACCGCCTAGGACATAGCTTGGATAATATAGTCAAAGTATGGAGCTGTCTCCTGGGCATCATCTTCAGTTAACAAGCTCAACGCTGCTTGCTTTAGGCAACGAATCGACTCCACCATGCCAGGGACAGGGACTCCCAAGGAGTTATACATTTCTTTCACGCCAATCAAGCCAATGCTTTCGATCGGTTCCTTATCGCCTGCTAATACACCGTAGGTAACCAGTCGTAGGTACCAGCCATAGTCACGTAAGCAGAGTGCCCGCTGACGATCGCCGTAGGCATTGCCACCGGGGGAAATAAAATCGGGGCGGCGCCGCCAGAGCTGTCGGCTAGCTTCTTCTACAATTTTCTTTTCGTTTTCTGCGAGAATAGCAGCAATGCGAGTTCGCTGTTCACCAGTTTTGAGAAATGCGCTGATGGTCTTTAATTCGCCACTCGTGGGGTAGCGAAGCTCGTCGTCGGCTTTGAGGATAACTTGGCTAACTACGCTCATATTAATCAGGTTGATTCAGTACATAGGTCGGATGCTATCAACAATAGTTTAGAGTAGTTTGGCAACGCTTGCCACCACAGCCCCAGAGAATCATGTTTTGTTAAAAAATTGCAATACTATTGCAGGCAGTTCTTAACAGGTCATGCCTCTCTAGCCAAGGGGTTTAGGGGACATTATCCTTCCCATGGACGGCTATGACCCCTCGACCCCCACTTGATCTTTACCTCTTCATCACTAGCCCCCTTATTGCAATCCTTAGGATGTTATTCCACGTCGTAGGTAACTCAGCCCATGAGCAGTACGGAGTTTCGCTGGCAGCAAGGTGAACTGGCTGATGTTGTCATCACTGATTTGGATGACCAGGGTAACGGAGTAGGTCGAGTAGCAGACCGAGTTGTGTTTGTGCCAGAGACGGTACCGGGAGATCGGGTTCAAGTTCGCCTAACCCGTGTTAAGCCTCAGTATGGCTATGGCAAAGTTCAGACCCTGCGGGTACCTGCTGCTGACCGGGTTCAGCCTGTCTGTATCGTGGCAGACAAATGTGGGGGCTGTCAGTGGCAACATGTTGCCTACGATCGCCAACTCGGTGCTAAGCATAATCAAGTTGTGCAAGCTTTACAACGCATTGGCGGCATTCCCAACCCTCCTGTAGAGCCAATCTTAAGTGCTGCCTCTCCCCTCGGCTATCGCAACAAAGCCACCTATCCCTTGGGGCAGCGATCGTCCCCCACCCAGTCCGATGTGGTTGTAGCTGGGTATTACCAAAAAGGCAGCCATAAGCTTGTGAATCTCAATCGGTGCCCTGCCCAAGACGATCGCCTCAACCCACTACTAGCGGAGGTAAAGCAGGATATTCAGCATCGCGGCTGGACCATCTACGACGAAGCTTGCCATCGGGGACAGCTACGGCACCTGTCCCTGCGCATTGGACGACGCACGGGCGAACTGTTGTTAACGCTGGTTTCCACCGAGGAACGCTTACCGGGGTTAACAGACCAAGCAGAGCAATGGCTCCAGCGTTATCCCAATCTGGTGGGTGTGTGCCTGAACCACCATCCGCAGCGTGGCAATGCAGTCTTTGGTGCTGTAACCAATTGTGTGGCAGGAAGAGGATATCTGCATGAGAGATTTGCAGGCTTAACGTTACAGATTCAGCCCACTACGTTTTTTCAGGTTTACACGGAGCAAGCTGAAGCATTATTACAAACGATCGTTGCCCAGCTTGCGCTGCAAGGCCATGAATTGTTAGTGGATGCCTACTGTGGCATTGGCACCTTTACCTTACCTCTGGCACGCCAAGTAAAATGGGCGATCGGCCTAGAAGCCCAACCAGAATCTATAGACCAAGCTCGCCTCAATGCCCAACTGAACAGCATTACCAACGTTACCTTCCAAGCTGGCTCTGTGGAGTCCCTATTGCCCACGATCGCTGAGATTCCTGATATAGTGCTACTAGATCCACCCCGTAAGGGTTGTAGTCCAGCAGTTTTGGACTGGTTGCTGACACAGCAGCCTGATCGCATTGTCTACATCAGTTGCAAACCTGCCACCCTAGCACGAGATTTGCAACGGCTCTGTGTGACCAATCTATATCAACTTGAACGGGTTCAGCCTGCGGACTTTTTTCCCCAAACAACTCATGTGGAATGTGCAGCTTTTCTGCGGCGATCGACCTCACGTTAAGGTACGGTAAAGATGAAGGGTGTTTATCTAGGAACTCCCTATTTAGGGCTAGTGATTGCGACAGTTAACTCTT
>JANWZG010000490.1 GCA_025054735.1 Cyanobacteriota bacterium
GTCAACGGATCCTGAATTGGCTAGGCTGGCTGTTGGGGATTGTACTAGTAGTCATCTGTTGGCAACTCATTAGCAATCGTACCCACTGGAACTTCGTCCAGGATGCTCCTACCCAAGTAGGAAACCTACTGAGCCGTGCGTTTCCTCCAGATTGGCGCTACCTACCCCAACTATGGCGACCCCTGTGGGATACCTTGAACATTGCTACTTTAGGAACCGTGATGTCAGTGTTAGTCGCAGTGCCAGTGGCATTTCTGGCTGCCCACAACACCACACCCCACCCTTGGATTCGGCAATTGATGCTGCTAGTGATTGTTGGGTCACGCTCGGTCAATTCCCTAATCTGGGCAATGCTCTTGGTAGCGATGCTGGGGCCAGGCATCCTAGCAGGAGTGATTGCCATTGGTCTCCGCTCCATTGGCTTTGTGGGTAAACTCTGCTACGAGGCGATTGAAGAAATTAATCCAGAGACCGTAGAGGCGATCGCTGCTACAGGGGCAAATCCGCTTCAGATCCTCACCTACGGGATTGTGCCCCAAGTGCTGCCTGCATGTGTTGGGGTCACCATCTTTCGTTGGGATATCAACATGCGAGAGGCCACTGTGCTGGGGCTAGTAGGTGCAGGGGGCATTGGCTTGCAACTGAATGCCTCCATTGCCGTCTTGCGCTGGTCGCAGGTCAGTGTCATTCTAACCACGATCGTTCTCCTAGTGCTGATTAGCGAGTGGCTTTCTGCTCAGGTGCGTCAAGCAGTCACATAGCGATCAACCGTGGTGTAGTATGTACCAGCAAAATTCAACTCAAGTAGCGAACTAGAGCTTGCAAGCCTAGGCGATAACTATCAGCACCGAACCCACTGATTTGGCCAATGGCTACAGGTGCAATATAGGAGTGATGCCGAAAGTCTTCCCGACGATAAATATTGCTCAGATGCACTTCTACCGTGGGCAGACTTGTAGCTGCGATCGCATCCCGAATAGCCACACTAGTGTGAGTGTAAGCTCCAGCATTGATAATAATGCCCTGATAAACCCCCACCGCCTGTTGGATGGCATCTACCAGCGTACCTTCATGGTTAGATTGCACGCTAGATACAGAAACACCCAAGGCTTTGGCCTCAGCCTGAAGCAGAGCATCAATGTCTTGCAGGGTCTGACTACCGTAGATTCCAGGCTCACGCACACCTAACAGATTCAAGTTAGGGCCATGAACGACTAATACGTGCGTCAATAGTAAATCCTAGTCTACAGAATTCAGCGGTGCTTAGGTTGATCAACAGGAACTGGAATCAACTCAGGTTCAGGTTCAGCATCTGGGCCGAGTAACACCTCAATCAACTTGCGCGCCCATTCCCTCAACTGTTCCAGCACCTTCTCAATCAAGTCCATTATGCAGTAGCTCCTTGCGATGGAATTGCTCTCCCCAAACATATGGTCGGCGACTAATCAATCCACTAGTTGCAGTCAGGCCACTGTAGAGAGCATAGTACTTCAGCAAACATCCATAGTTGCTGATTTATTGTCGTTAGATCCATGATAACGAAGATTAACGATAGGTCAAGAAAAATCAATCTAAAGTCAATCTAAAGACGGGGAACATCTAGGGACTATTAGCCGTCGGAGTTGATCGAGGGCAGTGCAGATGCTCATGTGGCGAATCCAGTCTCGGCCTTTAATATCGCTAAAACGGTGCTCATAACTCTCAACTAAACCATCTGCTGAGGCTAGTCCGATATACACTAACCCCACTGGTTTGGCTGCCGTACCTCCACTAGGGCCAGCAATGCCTGTGATGCTCAGTCCCCAAGTGGTGCCGAGGCGCGATCGCACACCTACTGCCATCTGTTGAGCAACAGCATGACTAACCGCACCTTGGCTAGCTAGAGTCTCTGGATCCACATTCAGCAGATTTACCTTGACTTGATTGTCGTAGGAGATAATGCCACCCCAAAAGTAGGCAGAGCTACCCGGTATAGCAGTAATCGCCTGTCCAAGTCCACCGCCTGTACAGGATTCAGCTACCGCCAAGGTCTCTCCTCTCGCCTGTAGTTGCTTGCCTACAACGGATGCTAAGCTGTCGTCGTCATCTCCGTAATAATCTAAGCCTGCAATCGCTTGCAGTTGAGTGGCAACCGGGTTAATTAGGGCTTCCGCTTCCTCGACGGATGCTGCTCTAGCCGACACCCGCAACCGGACTTCGCCGTTGCCAGCGTAGGGGGCAACAGTTGGATTACGCAACTCGAAGAAGGGGCTAACCTTAGCTGCAAGGGCAGATTCACCAATGCCCCAAAATCGCAGGCTGCGACTGTGGATGATAGTTTGTCCCCAACCTTGGCGTTTGAGGTAGGGAACGGCAGTTTCATGCCACATCAGCTTCATTTCAGAGGGCACACCGGGAAAGGTAAGGATGGTTAAGTGCTCACGGGGTTGCCAGATCATGCCAGGGGCTGTGCCCGATGGATTTGGTAAGACCTCGGCTCCCTTGGGTAATAGAGCTT
>JANWZG010000491.1 GCA_025054735.1 Cyanobacteriota bacterium
GTCCTTACAAAATGTCCCAACTAAAATGTCTTGATTAACCTACACATTGCCATAGTTGAAGCTGTAACTATGCAGCCCACGCCCATAGGGCTAGAGCCTAACTCGTAGGAACTCAAGCAACAGCCTACAAGTTCTTAACCTAGGTTAGGTGCTAGCGGACAGCAAGACATTTCTATTATTGGATCCCTTGCTGCTGGTTGAGCGATCACAAATTCAGTCAACTCTAAAAGCAGTTCCACAATGGCGAAAAAATGGCGAAAATCAGTGAGACACTAGGGGTGCTCCTGATTCAGTGACAGTCGTGGCCTATGAAAACCTTTCCATCTCCCGAAGCGCTGCGGCGCTATCCCTTCGGACTGGCAGATGTTGCCGTTATTCTAGGCACATTGGTGCTGTTGGCATTGATTGCTCGGATTGGGGCCGGTGCGCTCGTCAGCTT
Source organism: Cyanobacteriota bacterium (assembly GCA_025054735.1). NCBI lineage: Bacteria > Bacillati > Cyanobacteriota > Cyanobacteriota bacterium. The sequence continues at coordinate 440 of JANWZG010000491.1, forward strand.
TGAACCCCCCAAAATAGTCCCTACTGTTGATCTTGACCCCCGTAACCTACCGTACTACGCCGGGCGATCGACCCTACGCATGTTTATCGCCTTATTTTTTTCCATGATATTTACCTTGGTCTACGGATACATTGCTGCCAATAGCCGACGAGCCGAGCGGGTCATGATTCCGTTACTGGATATTTTGCAATCTGTACCGGTGTTAGGGTTTCTCTCCATAACCGTGACTGGCTTCATTGCCTTGTTTCCAGGTAGCTTGCTAGGGTTAGAGGCAGCTTCGATTTTTGCCATCTTCACCAGCCAAGTCTGGAACATGACTTTTTCCTTCTATCAGTCCCTACGGACGGTACCCAAGGAACTGGATGAAGCAGCAACGCTTTATCAACTATCGCGCTGGCAGCGATTTATGAAGCTAGAGGTGCCATCTGCTACCATAGGACTGCTGTGGAATGCCATGATGAGCTTTGGCGGGGGCTGGTTTTTTGTAGCTGCCAGCGAGGCCATTAGTGTACTCAATCAAGAATACACCTTACCGGGAATTGGTTCTTACGTAGCAGCGGCGATCGCCAACGAAAACCTAGTCGCACTAAGCTGGGCACTGCTAACCATTGCTGTCGTCATTGTACTAGTAGATCAGCTCTTTTGGCGACCTCTCATTGCTTGGTCAGACAAGTTTCGTATGGAGCAGAGTGCTTCATCAGAGGCTCCAGAATCCTGGGTATATGATCTGTTGCAAACAGCACGGATTCCCCGCATGTTGGGTAGGGCACTCATACCGATTCAGGAGGCAGTTAACCAACTGTTATCGAGGCTTACCCGTTCTAACCCTACTTTCAGGCCTGATGCAAGCCAAGAACAGCGAGGCGATCGGCTTTACAACCTATTTTTGCTGGTCATTATTGGTCTGCTCATCGCCTGGGCACTGCACTTCGTCCTTACCACTGTAGGCTTAGGCGAAGTACTCAAAACCTTCTGGCTGGGTATCCTCACCCTACTGCGAGTGACAACACTGCTGCTGTTTGCCACAGTAATCTGGACACCAGTTGGCGTGGCAATCGGGTTCAATCCCAAGCTGGCTCGCACTCTGCAACCCGTGGTTCAGTTCCTTGCATCCTTCCCTGCTAACTTCATTTTTCCCTTTGCTACCCTGTTTTTCATTCGTACCAACATCAGCATTGAGTGGGGCAGCATCTTGCTAATGGCACTGGGTGCTCAGTGGTATATCCTGTTCAACTCGATCGCAGGTGCCCAGAGCATTCCCACTGACCTGCGCGAAATGGCCGATGATATTGGTCTAACGGGGTGGCAGCGCTGGAAAAAGCTCATCATTCCTGGCATTTTCTCTGCCTGGGTGACTGGCGGCGTAACCGCTAGTGGTGGGGCTTGGAACGCTAGCATCGTTTCTGAGATTGTGACCTGGGGATCAACAACCCTTACTGCAACAGGCCTAGGCTCTTACATCGCCGACGCTACCTTTGATGGAGACTGGCCCCGCATCACCCTAGGCATTGGCATGATGAGCCTATTTGTGGTGGGTCTAAACCGGTTGCTATGGCGCAGGCTCTATCAGCTAGCGGAAGTGAAATATCACCTATGACCTAAGCGATTATCTACTCCTCCCTGCCTATCTAGTCTAGTTGTAGGGGAGCTACCTGAGGTAAAGCCTCGGTTACAGGGTCTGATATTGGACGATCATGACTCAGCCCAATGACTGCGATGATAAAGCCAACTATCATGCCAATGCCAAACAGCCAAGCATGAGAGGCATCTAGAGAGAGAAGCAGCCTGCGATCGCCGCCATAAATCTGAATAGACCAGCCTTCAGTACTAACAGGATTTCGCAGGCTCTGCATTGATTTGCCCTCCCATGTAAGCATCTGCACAGGATTGTTCAGCCAAATAGGAAAGTGCTCGGAATCGCAAACCCATCAACTCATCATAGAAAGGATTAAGTTTGCACAACGGCGGAATCACTAGTAAAGTACGACCCTGCCAAGAAATTGTTCGAGCGAAGGGACATTGGGCTGGAATCCACTGGCAAATAGATTGC
>JANWZG010000492.1 GCA_025054735.1 Cyanobacteriota bacterium
GCTCATTGAGCGGCATACCTCAACATAGCGGCTAAGGCGAAGAGGATAAATAATACTCCAGCAAATAGGGTGATAAACCGTTCCGATAGTCGCCCTGCCACTAAGCGTCCAGCTATAACTGCTAGCCCAATGCAGAGGAAAAAGCCTGAAAGAGCACCGCAGGCAACGCCTACAGGTTGATAGGTGGCTGCTAGCATAACCGTCGTAATTTGGGTACGATCGCCCCATTCCCCCAAAAACACCAGTCCAAAGGTTTTACTCGCGATACTCAAGGCTGGCAGCGCCTTGGAGTGAACCTGACTAGCCTCAGAAGCCGCGATCGCAGCCTGAGCCTCTTCGACTTCCTCGTTTCCGGTCTGCCCCCTGTCCATGCGAAAGCCATCGTACAGCAACTTCAGGCCAAAAGTGGCAAACAGGGTAATCTCACCAACCCGAACCACAACCGGAGGGAGCAGTGCAATGAGCTGTCCTGCTGTTACAGCCAACAATGTCATAGTGGCCAGAGCAGTGAATGCCCCCAAAAACACTAGCCGTCTTGAATAATTCATCGCTAGCAGAGCAGCAATGAAAAACGTCTTATCTCCCAACTCTGCTAGACCAACCAATAGCAAACCAGCGGTGAACGCTGTAAACAAGTCAACAACCATCATGTCCTCCTCTCAAGTGACTTGTCTAGCTTGAGAGAACCTGGAAAGAGATACAGACACTCCACCAAGTTCACATCTCGCTAGACATGAACTAGGTGAAGGTCTCGCTTTTCGCAATGCTTTACGGATAACGCTGACATCACGAGTCTGGGCCAGGCTCATCACCAGTATGTTGACCCAGAACGTCTGGCACCAGCCAGCAGCTACTCCCCTTCAATCGAGAACAATGATATCAAACTGCATTCATAACTGCAAGCTTTTAGTTCTACTAGTAATGAGATTTAACCATCTTCATGCTCAAGATTGGCGATGCTAACAGGAGTTAAATCTGCGATCGCTCGACAGAGTTGAAACGCTAGACCTGTCTTAGGCTAGGCTTTGCCTGCCATCAGCAAGCCCAGGCGGTTAATGTCAGCTTGGTTAGCATCCATCTCACCTACAAGTTTGCCTTCGTAAAGCACAACAATGCGATCGCTCAAGGCCAAAATCTCATCCAGCTCTGTAGAAATCAACAGTATGGCGGCTCCGGCATCTCGGCGCGCTAACAACTGAGAATGGACAAACTCAGTCGCACCAATATCTAGGCCACGAGTAGGCTGGGCAGCTAGCAACACTAGGTGATCACGGGTGAGTTCGCGAGCAAACACTACTTTTTGAGCGTTCCCACCGGAAAGCTTGCCGGTTGAGGTTTTTACAGATGGCGTGCGAATAAAGTATCGCTGTACTAGCTCGATCGCATGGTTGATAATAACGTTTGGGCGCAATAGCCCTCGCCAGTTAAAGGGCGAACGCTGAATATCCTTGAGCACTAGATTTTCGGCTACCGAGAAATCAGACACTAATCCCATGCTGTAGCGATCGCTAGGCACATGGGCTAGCTTGCCTTCCAACCATAACTCTCCTGCCTGCAAAGGTCGCAAACCGACGATCGCCTCCTCTAGTTCCCGCTGACCATTGCCATCTACCCCAGCAACACCCACAACTTCCCCAGGATACAGCGCCAAGGTAATGCCCTGCAATGCTGGCAGGTTGTGGCTACCCATTACCCAGACATTCTTTAACTGCAGCGCAGGCTCTGGGCAAGCTTCTGAACCCTGAGTCAGAGGCTTGTGGGGTTGACTATTTAGCGAGGCATCTGGTAAGCCAAGGTCTGGGATCAGTTGGCGACGCTGGAGGTTAATATCCCGTCCTACCATCATTTTAGCTAGCTGCTGGGCAGTACAGTCTGAGGTAGCCACAGTACCCACAACCTGCCCATCTCGCAAGACGGTTACCCGGTGACAAACGGTCATTACTTCTTTTAACTTGTGGGAAATGAAGATGATGGCAGTACCCTGAGCTGCTAGATTGCGCAGAATAGCCATCAAGTCTTCGGCCTCTTGGGGTGTGAGCACAGCAGTTGGTTCATCTAATATCAACACACGGGCTTGACGATAGAGGGCTTTGAGAATTTCGACGCGCTGCTGTTCACCAACAGATAGTTGCCATACCTGAGCTGCTGGATTAATGGTTAACCCATATTGGGCGGCTAGTTGGCGGAGGCGATCGTGAAGACGATTGGGATTTTCTCGCAAGATGCGCTTGCCCGTTTGTCCCAAAATAATGTTCTCAGCGACGGTAAAACTGTCTACGAGCATGAAGTGCTGGTGCACCATGCCAATGCCAGCAGCGATCGCTTCTCGAGGCGATCGAAAGGTGACTAACTGTCCATGAAGGCGAATCTCTCCCGCATCAGGGGCATACAGCCCACAGAGAATGTTCATCAAGGTGGTTTTGCCTGCGCCATTTTCACCTAACAAGGCATGACTTTCGCCCTGGTACACGGT
>JANWZG010000493.1 GCA_025054735.1 Cyanobacteriota bacterium
TAACTTGCGGTGCAGTTGGTGCCAAACACTGTGGGTCACCCAGTCCTCTGCCTGTGTAGCATCGGGCACATGTTGAGGTAGAGGGTCGATCGTTTCGCCGACAGCTTCCAAAATTTGACCTAGAAAAATTTGATGGGGTGGATGCGATAACTGATAACCGCCGCGTGCACCACGCACGGAACGAACTAATCCTGACCGTCTGAGGTCAATTAACAACTTTTCCAAGTAGGGGGCGGGTAAACCTTGGCGGCGTGCAATATCGTTGACAGAGGCAGGGCCGTAATTAGGTTGCAAGCTTAGGTCGAGCAATGCCTTAACGCTATAGTGCCCTTTAGTGGTCAGTTTCATGATAATGATGCGACTTACCGGAAACCATGGTAGGGCAAGCATTGCCTTGTTAAGGGGTATTTCTAAGAAAGAATGCCCGAACGTCTGACCGTGTTTCGACTTCGGGCATTTCCTTGTTCATTCACTCCTCACACTACTTAACTTACGAGTGCGGAGGGGTAGTCGGGTGTGAAGTAGTGACAGTTTATGGAGTGGCACTAGTTGTCTATGAATAGTTGACTGTGAGTCAATGTTGCTTTGGTAGGGAGAAACTCTGGAAAAATGTCCCAAACTTGAAGGACTGGGCTAAACTGTCAACCAAAAATAATTGACGGTATATCAGAGACTCAATATCCATGAGCATGTGGCAATTCTTGATTCAACGTGAGGGCGATCGTGCTTGGTTGCCGATCGAAGCAGGAGGAGAAATTCCTGAAGGTCGCTATCGTCTGGCTGCCCGCACAAGTTATGTAAATACGCCTGTTGTCGTTGAGATTGTCTATGTTGAGGATGCAGAGCGATCGCAACCAAAAATTCAGCGACGAGCTGGTCAAACGAATGCTAGGGGGTTACTGATGGTCTTTCCCTACAGTAAGATGCCGATTGGTACCCTGACTGTCCGGTGCTTAGTGCATACAAAAGCAGCCTTGCAAAGTCACACCATCCAATTCCACATCTTAAGCAAAGATTTTGATGAACATGGCCGTTGGGATGATTGGCAACCCTCAACACCAGCTATAACCAAGGCTACTGGTAGTGATCACCAGAGAGTGTTGCCAGAGAATTCCGTAGAGAAGTGCATCCTAGATGTGCAGTTGCAGGTAACATCTGAAGCCTTGATGGCCACAAAGGGTCAGTCTCTGCTGGTCGAGGGTCATATTCAACTAGAGGCTCAGCCAGCAGGTATTGGTCAATCGTGGCAGGGACGACTGCAAATTACTCTATACGATCCACAAACAACTACCGCCTTGGTGCAGCAGGAATGCCCAGTACATACGGCTATCCTAGCGCCAGTCACAAGAGTGCCTTTTCAGTATCCAGTACTAATTCCTGATCAGGTTACTACCCATGTGTTGTTGGCAGAGCTAGCGTTACGTGCTGTAAATGATGACCCCGCGGCTGAACCCTTGGCAACAGCCTCATTGGTGGTAACGGTGAACTGGCAAGACTTACTGACACTGTTGCAGAATCCCTCGACGGAAGAGATAGATTGCTCATCAACTGAGCCTAGGGAGCCATCAGTACCAGAAGAGACGGTCAAACGTCCGCTAGACTTAACCTTTGTGTCAATGCTGAATCCCTCCAAGGCAGTCAATCAACCCCAGCCAGTCAGTCAGCCGGTAATGACGACTGTGAAGCCCTCCTCGCCCAAGTCTGAGGCTTGGCAGTCGGTAACTCTGCCTACATTTCCTCGGTCTGTGCCCGTGACTCATGTGGAGTGTGCGCAAGAACAGGATACTGGCCAACCATTGGCTGCGTCGGATGAGTTACTGACTATGATTGATAACTTGGCAAATCTGGATGAAGATGATGGAGTGACAGACGATCGTCCCTCGCTAGCTCTGAATGTCAACAGTAGTGATGAAGTATCTTCTAAGCCAGAGTCGGATTCCATTACGCCTGAGCCAGAGTTAGATGCTGTTGCACCAGCGTTTCGTAGCTTAAACCTACATCAACGCTTCTGGACAAGGCTTCACAACTTGGTCGGAGATGTGGAGTTGGCAAACTGGCTAGCCCCGGTTATGTGCCCAGATCATGATCCAGCAGTTAACCCAGAGGATGTCTCTCAGGTTACGGATGCCCAGCTACCTGCGACAGCGAGTACTGGCAATCAGCCTGACTGCTGTGAGCAATCTCGTGAGCAAGCTGATGTGGAAGATATTTGGTTAAGTCAAGAAATTGTCGTTGATGATGATTTCTGCCTACCTGATCGCAGCAACTGTATACCCTCATCGTCGCCGCCTCCATTCACAATACCGGATGACCAGCCTATCCCTGAACCAGTGCTGCATGTGCCTGAGGGTGAATGGATCGCAGGCAAGTCAATTCCAATTCGGATCACAATTCCAGATACTGGTGCCCAGCTTTGCGTGAAGCAGTGGTTCTTTGACTACGAAACTCGATCGGTCTTGGG
>JANWZG010000494.1 GCA_025054735.1 Cyanobacteriota bacterium
GCATATTCAATAACGGGCCGCAACAACACGGCTGAGCCTTCAGGAGTTTCTATATACTCAACATAGGTGAGGGTTTCTGCGGACAACCCAGGAATGATTTCCTGCCCCGGATTAAACAATGTGGGTTCTGTGAATGTAATCTCGTTGGGATTGTCAATTAGCCGCAGATCACCAGGCTTAATCAGAATCTCCCGCAGAATATCATTCTTCTGCACAACTTCAATCACACCGTTGTTTTGGCAGAAAATATCCTTGACAACTTCGGTGCCTGCTTCGACGTATTGGCCATCCTCTACTAAGAGCAAGGAAATGTCCTTGTTAACTTCATGGGCTTCCTCAGGAATCCATAGTAGGGTGCCACCCTTGACGACTTCATAGCCTTGCTTAGCTCGACCGCGCTTAGCCACTTCGATGCCAGCAAACTTGAGGATGCCACCCGTTTGGGTGTGGTAACGATTGTCAATTAACTCAGCCACAACCTGACCATTAGTGACCTTACTGCCAGGAGGGGCAATTAGAGAAAACAGTTGATTGTTTGCCGTTTCGATTACATAGTGATCTCGGTTCTGATAGCTTTCGATGCGGACTGTCGCCTGGTCTAGGATCACAGAAGCTGTAATGATCTCTACTTCTCGACCACCCTTGCCGTCATATTCCTGCGGTAGCCGAACAACACCGCCATGTTCCGTTGTCAAGGAAGTTTCTGCTAAAACACTGCCTGCTTCTGTAATGTCACCATTCTTAACGACTGGGCGTGCGCCCGGCGGCAGGTTATATACCTCACCGGATAGGATCCAAATCAAACCACCACGCTGAGCAATTCGGGTTGTATTGCCTTGACGATCCTTTTTCTCTTCAGGGGCAATATCAGCAAAGCGCACTTCTCCAGCTAAGTCTGTAACCACATCTTTGGTTGCTTTTTCTGTAGTTTTGCGAGTGCGGCCTGCGATCGGAACTTCAGCAATCATGCCATCTTTCTCAAGCAGCTCACCATCTTGAGCAAAGAGAATAGAGCCTTGACTGAGTGAAAAGACTTCTTCATTACCGTCGCCTTGCAGCACGACTTCAGCATTGGTTTCCAGAATTTGAGCTTCATCTCCGTGCCTGGTTCGGAATGGACGTGAGCGCACTTCGCGATAACGCAACACTCCCGCAAATGGAGCACGCACCTGACGGGCAATTTCTCCAGTAAATACACCCCCTGTGTGGAATGTGCGCATGGTGAGCTGTGTTCCTGGTTCGCCGATCGACTGAGCAGCGATAATACCCACTGCTTCACCTAAATCAACTAGGTGTGCATGGGCAAGGCTCCACCCATAGCACAGTTGACAGACAGAGCGGTTTGCTTCGCAGGTTAGGGGAGAACGTACAAACACCTCGTCAATGCCAGCCTTGACGATGGCCTTAGCCATATCTTCTGATATGTCTTGATTGCGGACAGATGCGATCGCAGCTAAGGTTTGCCCTGCTGTAACTTCAGCCCCATCATCAACCAAAATCACATACCCTTTGGGCACCTTTAATGACTGACGATCGTCGCCCGTAGTTAGCACCAAGTCCACATCTCGCTCCATTCGTAGCCAGTTTCGAGCACCATGATGGCCACTGACCTGAGACTGTAACTCAGGCGAATAGGTAATAGTGCCATTGATTGGAGCTTTAACCTGTTCGTTTGGGTGCAATATTGGCTGATTAGTTTCGGGATGAAGAACTGGTCGTGCTAACACCCGACCCAGGAGGCGATCCTTTAGACTAATCAAGACCCGATCGCCATCAGTCATGCTTCGGAGAGGAATGCCACGGTGAGTACCGCAATCAACCTCCCGCACGATCATATCTTGGGAAACATCCACTAAGCGACGAGTCAGGTAGCCAGAGTCTGCTGTCCGCAATGCAGTGTCTACTAGACCTTTGCGGGCACCGTAGGAGGAAATAATATACTCTGTCACGGTTAGGCCTTCGCGGAAGTTCGTCTTGATGGGCAAATCAATGATTTCACCTTGGGGATTAGCCATCAAGCCCCGCATACCTACCAACTGGCGCACCTGGGAAATATTACCCCGTGCCCCAGAAAATGCCATCATGTAAACAGAGTTCAGTGGGTTATTTTCACGGAAGTTACGAACCACTTCATCCTTCAGGTTATCGTTGGTAACATTCCAAGTGTCAATTACCTTCTGGAAGCGCTCTACTTCTGTGATTTCACCGCGCATGTAGCGGTCTTCAGCCTGACGAATTTCTTCTTCAGCCGCTTCTAGCATTTTGCGCTTGCTAGGGGGAACCTGTAGGTCATCTACGCTAATAGAAACACCAGCTCGCGTTGCGTATTGAAATCCCAGATCCTTGAGACGGTCTGCCATTTCAGCCGTCCGGGCTGTGCCGTAGTTGGTAAATGCCCACGCAATCAGACTCTTGAGTTGGCCTTTATCAATTACTCGATTACGAAAAATCTGCCGCTTT
>JANWZG010000495.1 GCA_025054735.1 Cyanobacteriota bacterium
TACTCCCTAGTGACTCCAATTCCTCATGACTGGATTTATGTATTCATACATACCACTTCTCCAGGCTACAGCTACGGATAACTTGTAGTAAGGACTTAAGTCCTTAGAACTAATGGGTTATGCTGCTGGCTTTTGGAGAGTTGGTATCCGCACCAGAGCAGCCGATCATCAGTTAGCAATGTTCATCCTAGGTCTGTGGTTGCTGGTTGAGATGTCGCAGGCAAACGCTGGAGCAGACACGTGAAAGCTCCAGCACCAAGGCCATCTTGGGGCATCATTCGATAACAGGGCATTGTCGTTAGGTGAGACTGAAAGGGTTGGAGAGCAGACACCGTTACAGGCTGAAACTGAGGAAAGCGAGCTAACAGCCATGCGATTGTTTCCTCATTTTCCTCAGGGGAATAGGTGCAGGTCATGTAGGCTAGGTAGCCACCAAGAGCAACCGTTTGGGCAGCATTGGCCAAAATTCGCCGCTGACGATTAGCGTTTTTGTTAATCTGTACAGGATGAAAACAGCCCGGAGCATCATCTCCCTTAGCAATGAGAGATTGACCCGTACAGGGGGCATCCACTAGTACCACATCCATGCTAGCGGGCGATCGCACAGCCCATTGTTCTGAGTCGTGGCTAAATACCTGATAGGGATAAATGTGACACCGTTGCAGGTTGGAAATGAGAGCACCTATGCGCTTACCAATGACCTCGTTACACAATAACAGCGAGGGATGCAGCGATCGCCATGCAAATACACTCTTACCCCCAGGAGCAGCACACAGGTCTAACACCTGCTGCACGGGTTGGGGAATAGTCAGCAGCACAGTAGCTGCAAACACTGACGAAAAGTCCAAGCAATAAAAATAGCCTTGGTGGTGAAGAGGATGGGTGCCTGGACGGGTGCCAATCGCTAGTCGATCTACAAACGGGGGTTGCCATGGCAAGGGTGGTTCTGGCAAAAACGGATAACTGTCGGGTTCACGACACCACAAGATGCAAGGGTGAAAGGACTTGGGATGGGTTAGGGCATCAATGAACCGATCGCGCTCTGACTCATCAGCATACAACTGCCGACTAAGCTTCATCAGGAGTTTAGATGGCTGCCGATTAGCCAAGGTAGTCATGGGTAGACAACGAATAACAGGCTTGTCTTACAAATAACTGTACTCAGTCCAGAGATAGTCGATCGCCACCTTACCCTGAACTTGAATTGGCAGGCTCATCCAGGTCACAAATTCTGTAGGGCGCAGGGTCAGACAGTGATCCATAATCGTCACGTGAATCATGTCTTCATCACTGTTATGCAGGGCCACGATTGGGTGCCAAGTCCTCTCAGATAGCACCATCATCGTCAGGGGATTAGCTGCAACAGGTTCATGCTCTTGCCAAAACCGTTGCAATTCTGTAGCTTGGGCAAAATGTAGGGTAAATCCTGCAGGCAGGGGGTGGTACTCATGCTCAGAGAAGGATGGGTACTTTTGAGAGCGTCCTAACGGTACAAACTGTTGGTTCACGAGTAATAGACTTATTGGATACCAGTATTCACTACCGTAGCGGATGAGTGCCTTCGGTGGCTCATGGGCCACATCCACGATCGCCACCAACTGTCCATTGGCCTTTGTTAGCTTGATCATCTGTCGAGCTGACTGTAGCTGCAAGTCATGCCCTCCCAAACGTTCACACAAATGACTTATCTGTTGACGGATGACAGCACATTGCCCAAGGCCTGTGGTTCCTGAATGGGCACCCCACTCCTTAGCATCCAACTGGCGATAGCGATCGGCAAACTTGCCTAGGGCAAATAGCGTGGACTCGCGAGCCTTCATCAAATCCCTTACCCGCAGATTAAACGGGCAGACTGCTCCATCGGGTAAAATCGTGGGAGCGCGGCCAGTGCCAATCAGGTCAACCCGTCGAATCTCTGCCCCAGATAGGTTTGCCCACCGCAGATCTGCCCCAGCTAAATTAGCATCCGTAAGGTCACTGTCTTGTAAATTGGCACGGTGCAACACAACATGGGATAGCACCACACCCCTCAAATTCGCCTCTTGCAGGTTAACTTTGGCTAACAAGCTACCACTCAGCAATGCATCTGTAAAATCAGCTTGAACAAGACTGCTGCCGCGTAAATCAGCCCCTAGGATTTTTGCTCCGGTAAACCTCGCCCGATCGGCACAGACATGCATCAAATCAGCCCCAACTAAATTGGCATAGCTCAGATCCGCATCAGTGAGATTGCTCTGGCTGAGGTTGCTCAAACATAAGACTGCCTGCTGTAAATTTGCCCCCTGTAAATTAGCGCCCTCTAGATTAGCTCCCTGGAGTTCAATCCCCCTGAAATCTCGTTCACCAGCCGCATAACGTCTTAATAAATCTTCACTAGTCACAACTCAATTCAGGAAACTCTAACTCACAACTATAGCAACCTCACTTAGTAGAAATAACCAGACAAAATG
>JANWZG010000496.1 GCA_025054735.1 Cyanobacteriota bacterium
TTATCGAACCCATGCTGGCGGGAAACTCCATGGATTACGTGCCAGAAGACGATCGTCAGTTCCTGGTTGACCTAGGACTCGTGGTGCGGCATCCCCAGGGAGGCATGGCGATCGCCAATTGGCGACAGTATGGGCAACTGCTGCTAAAAAGTGCCCCCTTACCACGAGATTGCCCCCCATTTGGGGATGATGGCTTTCCTGCATCGGGTGGTGAATGGGGGTGGTACTCTGGAGCGGGACTATGCCCTTGGCTCTGGACACATTGACCTGTGTCTGCGCTACGACAACGTGACCTTGGGAATTGAACTGAAGGTATGGCGCGATGGGGAAAAAGACCCGCTTACCAAGGGCTTACAGCAGTTGGATCAGTATTTGGCTGGGTTGGGGCTAGATTCAGACCGGCTGGTGATTTTTGACCGACGATCGGGCCTCTCCCCCCTTGAAGAGCGCACGACTACGGAATCAGCTACTACCCCCAGTGGCCGACCTGTGGTGGTGATTCGGGGATAAAAATAGTTAGAGTATGGGTCTAATAACCCCCACTGCAAGCATTATAGGGATTATGTCAAATTTGCTACTTGTGCTCTTTTTTGGGTGCATTCGTCTTCAACTCGATCTAGCAGCAGACCCAACTCTCTGCCAGCAGCTTCATCAGAGCAGTACTGGGCAGCATAACTCTGGGCAGATTGGCCAAGATGTTGCCGTAGTTCCTTATCGTGCCACAACGTATTGATTGCCTCTGCTAACGCATCAACAGAATTTGGTTCAACCAACCAGCCAGTTTCACCATGTTGGATATAATCCTCAACTCCGTTGCAGTTACTAGCGATTATCGCTCGACCCATTCGCATCGCTTCTACAAGAGTCACCTGTCCAGCAGCGGTAATTTTCGGGTCAGTACGCAAAGGAATGACGTTTATACAAGCCTGTTGAGCCAATTTCAGGCACTCTTGGCGCGCAATCTCGAATAAGGTGGTAACGTTGCTGGGAATAGACAATCCTGCCAGCGCTCGTTGTCCAGAGATAACAACTGTGGGTGTTTGGGTTCTTTCCACAGCTTGGAACAGGGTAGAAAAATCCCGATGGGCTGAACCTAGGGCAGCAATAAAGGGATGCTCTGTTTCTTCTGAACTAATGATCGGGATTTCAGGAACTTGGTAGGGAACGAAGATAAATTTTTCTCTCTCAATTCCCAACCATTGATGATAAATATCAATTTCTCGACGACTATGGACGACAAAGTAATCTACATTATCCAGACTTGCCTTCGCCAACCAACGTTTAATTCCCTGTTTACACGTGCCAACATTAAATAACCAGGCAATGATTGGTGTTTTCTTACCCGTTAACTTTGCCTGTGTGGCAACTACAGCGGCTAACTGAGGAAAAACAGTGATTACCCCTCCCTGCGTTGCCTGTAAACAACGTTTACCGTGTTCCCAATAAATCAACCATTGACTGATGTCAGTGACACTACGTTTTGCATGGTGCCAATTGGGTAATGGCTGAGGTCGAGGTACAATCTCAAAAGTATGACGGTTACCGGGTATAAAGGGTACTAGCCACTTTTGACTAGAGAGATTATCCGCGTTTATAAACGATGCGGCTATAGTCCAATGCATTTGTTTAAATCCTACTCTAAAGCGCTCTACTTCCCTTGCGGGGCAGTGGCTGCGCAACCTGAGAAGTTTTCGTCTGGCTTGTCTTCTAAGAAGAATTTCAATCCTTTTACAAGGTAATGGTTGAGCAACCTCTTGTGCTTCAAGATACATGATCTAAATTCCAGTTGCAATCTCTTTGCGGAGTCGTAGTCGTGTAACTCTCTTTACAAGAGACTGCTAGTCCTGTGACAAAATGTTTCAATCCCTAGGTTGGGGTAACGATCGCATAACTCTAGACAGTTCTGGATCCACAAGGAACATCAAGTTGTAATTCCCCTACCGGCTAGCGATCGTGTAACCCCTTCGTGCCCTCTGTGTCTTTGTGATAAATCCATCTAGTTTCAATCCCCTTGCAGAACAGTAGCTGTGAACCAGGACTAAGGGTTAAAGGTTACAGGTTACAGTTTCCGTCTCCTTGCAGGGTGGTGGTTGTGGAACATAGAAGCTTGTCTCGGCCACGTAGAAGTTGAGGAAATATTTCCGTCCCCTTGCGGGGTGGTGGTTATGAAACATACGACAACGGTAGCGGCTACAGGGAGTGGGCTTCTGGTTTCCGTCCCCTTGCGGGGTGGTGGTTATGAAACCTGTTGACTCCGATACAAAACTGGGGCAGAGGTTTAGAGTTTCCGTCCCCTTGCGGGGTGGTGGTTATGAAACTCTAAAATCGCTTCAGTAGTATGGGGAGATAAATATGTTTCCGTCCCCTTGCGGGGTGGTGGTTATGAAACGCGAACTTTCGTTGGAGGAGGCTAAAAGTTTAGTGGGTTTCCGTCCCCTTGCGGGGTGGT
>JANWZG010000497.1 GCA_025054735.1 Cyanobacteriota bacterium
CAGCCAGTGAAAGGGACACTGACGGGTTAGGAAGGGTTGCTCCACCGACATGGCAGGTTTTGCAATTATCTTCAAACAGTCGTTTACCAGCAGACAGTTCCATAGCCGAGAACAAGCGCGTTGTTCCTTGGCCATCAACTTGAATCGGTACTGGCTCTGAAACTCTTAAATACCTAGTAACGTAGGGATCAATACCTGCCGCTAGGGCTGGCTGACTGCTAGACAGGGCAACCAACAAGCTGGCCAGCATGATCAGCAGCCAACCCCTAGCTTTAGTTCTAAACCCAGCTTTAGCTCTAAATTTGGTCACTACTTGCTTAGTAATAGATTTTGCCACCGGCCCACTTTGCGCCAACAACCTTAGGCTGGAAGAGAATGTGACCTGCGATCGCCACCAAGTCTTCCTCAGTTAGGTTGCGCATCTTAGGAAAGATATCAGTGCTCTGAGTACTGGGATGGAGTTCGGCGATGCTCTCCAGTCCATCATAGGTAGTGGGGTTTTTCATGTAGTCAACCAATCCTTCGATGCTGTCACGACGTGGTGTCGCTAGGGCCAAGGCTTGAGGACTCAAGTCTACGTTAGGATCAGTTTTGGTATTACCGCCAATGTGGCACTGGCCGCAGGCGTAGTTAAATAAACGCTTTCCTTCTTTGACTTGCTTAAGGCTGAGGACGATCGTCTCGCCGCTATCATTCAATTTAACCGTGCGTGTAGCCTCGTCCAGCTCCAACGCAAACGCATCTCCTACAGCCATTTGAAAAATAAACAATAACGCGGCTACGGCCAGCAGAATAAATCGTTTAATCATAGGTCTCCATAGATCTCCCAGTAATTATCATGCCACTGGAGGGGACGCTTTTGCCCGTTAAGTGATGCTAACACGTTGCGTTGTTCTAGATGCTTTGTGTCATAGCAAGTTAGAAGGGTTTCGAGCAGCCCCATGGCAAGCCTAATGGGCTAGTAACTAGGGAATGTTGCCTTCCCGCAAGATTTAAGTCTCGACCATCTCCATTATTGGGCAGACAGGCCACTAGCTCTTATGATGACTATTGATGACTATAAGTAAACCGTTGTGACTGTAGTAATAACTATGCCTAAGTATGTGATGTGGGGAACCTATTGTGAAGATGTGGTTGAAAAACGTGCCCCCTATCGGCAGGCTCATTTGGATGGATTAGCTACTCAAAAGGCACAGGGGGTTTTGGTGACGATCGGCCCCACTAAAGACTTAACGCAGGTCTTTGGTATTTATGATGCGGAAAATGAAACTGTCGTCAGACAACTAGTGGAATCAGATCCCTATTGGCAACATGGTATCTGGACTAGTTATGACGTTAAAGAATGGATCCAGGCACTCTAACACTGTGGAACATAGGGAATGAAATCAATCTTTAGAATTGCAACTACATCTGCGCTGATAGGTCTAGGACTGGGATGGACAGCCCCCACGGTAGCAGGCCCACCATTAGCGGTCACAACAGGTAACCTCAACACACCAGATATTAACCAGTGCCTGGCCTATATGGCTGATGTGCTCCGACGGGTTGGCCTGCGCGATGTTACGGGGCAAGGTAACTTAGTAGGTGGTGAAACTTCGACCGTGACGGTGATTATCGCTTGCTTGCAGGGAGACAGTATCTCTACGCGCTGGATGGTGGCTGTGACTGGGCGCGATCGTGTAGAGTCAGAACGAGTCCGAGACAATGTAGTGAAGTCAATTTTGCGATGATGAAGCGCTGGGCAATCCGGTTGTTGGGTATCTTAGCGTCTCTAGCTATAGCTATTGGTAACAATAGTCTACCCGCTTGGGCTGCGCAACCTCTGCACTATACAGAGCTGAAGTTTTCTCCCTTGCCAGAAATTCAGATCCCCAACTACATACGCTATCAATTGCCCAATGGGCTGGTGGTGTATCTGGTTGAAGATCATGAACTGCCCCTTGTGCAGGGTGTGGCCCTAGTGCGCACGGGCGATCGGCTAGAGCCTGCTGATAAAGTTGGGCTTGCTAGCCTTACAGGTAACCTAATCCGTAGTGGTGGCACGATGCTGCATAAAGTAGATGAGCTGAACCAGTTGCTAGAAGATCGGGCCGCAAGCATTGAATCTGGAATTGGAACCACAGTCGGGAATATTCGCTTTAGGTGTCTCAGTGCTGATTTGGCGGATGTTTTACAACTGTTTGCTGAAGTAATGCAACAGCCAGCATTTGCACCGGATAGGCTAAATCTGTTAAAGAACCAATACAAAGGAAGCATTGCCCGTCGCAACGACGACCCTGACGAGATTGCTAGTCGGGAGTTCTACAAGCTCATCTACGGCAGCGCAAGCCCCTATGCCCGCACGATAGAATATGCAGATCTAAGGCGAATTACCCGTGATGACATTGTTGCTTTTCATCGCCAGTACTTTCGCCCCGATCGTGTCTTACTTGGTATTGTTGGC
>JANWZG010000498.1 GCA_025054735.1 Cyanobacteriota bacterium
GTATCGATGATGTTGATCTTGTGCTCAAGTGCACCAGGCTGAGGCTGATTGGGATTTTCTGGATCGCGATGAGTCCACGCTGTGCTAATGGCAGCAGCCGTAATGGTAATACCACGTTCCCGCTCTTGCGCCATCCAATCTGTTACAGCTGTACCTTCGTGCACCTCACCCATTTTGTGAACAACACCGGAATAGAACAAAATACGCTCTGTCGTTGTTGTCTTACCAGCGTCAATGTGCGCGGCGATTCCAATATTACGTACCCTTTCCAGGGGAACGGTGCGTACCACAGCTACCTCCTTCGATCTCTGCTGCCAATAGTTCTCTAAATCTTCTGTTAAGATTCTATACTTTCTGTGACCTGACCATGCAAGAAATCAGTAACGATAGTGGGCAAATGCCTTGTTCGCCTCTGCCATCTTGTGGGTTTCTTCACGCTTACGAATAGCGCCACCTGTTTCGTTAGCTGCATCCATTAGCTCGTTGGCCAATTTACTAGCCATGTTTTTTCCTGTTCGCTGGCGTGCGTACTGAATAATCCAGCGTAGCGCGAGAGCCGTACCGCGATCACTACGAACTTCCATCGGCACCTGATAGGTAGCACCGCCAACACGACGTGCTTTAACTTCTACTAGCGGTGTTGCATTGCGAACAGCCTTTTCAAACAAGGAAAGCGGCTCGGTGCCAGTGCGCTCTTCAATGGTTCTCATGGCATCATAAACAATTCTAGAGGCAATGGACTTCTTGCCGTTTTTCATAATCCGCCGCATCAACATATTGACTAAGCAACTGTTGTAAACCGGATCAGGGGGTAAAGGCCGTTTTTGGGCAGTAGTACGACGGGACATAATAACCTAGTGTCTCTAAAATGAAAGGGATGTAAATGATCGCACGTGAGCAAACAGGTTAGAAATTTGAATGTTGAGATATTGAATTCGTACTCACCATATCTCTTGCAAACACATCCACTAGAACGGGCAACCTTGCTGCTGTAACCAGAGTAGTTGCTGTGATGATGCTAATTGCCTTAAGTATTACTCAGTAGTTGCCTAAACCTCACTGAAGTCTACTTCTTCGCATCAGCCTTCGGTCGCTTTGCACCATACTTTGAACGACCTTGCTTACGATCCTTCACACCTGATGTGTCAAGTGTGCCACGAATGATGTGATACCTGACACCGGGTAAATCTTTAACACGGCCACCCCGGATCATCACAACTGAGTGCTCTTGGAGATTATGTCCAATTCCTGGAATGTAAGCAGTTACTTCAAATCCTGATGTCAATCGCACCCTAGCAACCTTCCGCAGAGCCGAATTTGGCTTCTTGGGAGTGGTTGTGTAAACACGAGTACAAACTCCTCGCCTCTGAGGACAACTCTTCAAAGCCGGGGACTTTGTTTTCTTCAGATATTGCTGACGTTGGTTACGAATTAACTGCTGAATAGTGGTCATGCGTTTCCTGAAACAAGCTCCGACGGATGGAACCTTTAAACTTTCAACGGTTTACCATCATACCGACTTCATAGCTGTTACGTCAACATCCAGTTCATCAATTTGAGTTTGAAGGTTGGCTCTTGCTAGAATTTCCAGAATTAATGACTCATCAATAACTCAGGACGTGGCACAAAACATCAGCATATCAGCCTACGGTAGCTACTCAATGGATTTGACCTTACGAGTTATTAGGTATGAGTTGTTGAGTACAAGTTATCAGGTCTCGTAGGACAGCTCTAAGCAATGGCCTGTTGAATCTGTTCACAGAGGTAGTAACACCGATCGCGGTGAAGAGGCCCGTAATCTGGGTGAAGGAGGATTAAAGGCGATATACCTCGCAAGTGGAGTTGAAGTGAATAGCGTGGACGCTGCCAGCGATCGTACTCTTCAACGATGCGCACGTCGCTAATCGTTTGAAAGGGGTGGCGCGAGACCTGAGCTTGCCAAAGCCAGCGCCGAGTCAATGTCATTTCATGGGTCAACCGATCAAACTCCCAGCGATCAACTCTTGTCAGTGCGGTGGGCAACAGAGCTATCAAAAGAACAGTTGCACCCCAAACTGAGGCAGCGACCCACCATGTCAAGACTGGATCGTGACGATTGTCTTCTTCTAAAGTTAGAAAACGCACATTATGATCCTGCACAAAGTAGTTGATGCGTTGCTCTAGTTTCTTAGCTTGAGTACACTGGCTATTTATAGTTGTAAAGTTTTCAGACAAAGGCACGACCTGTTCGCCAGCATGGTTCAATAAGACAACTTGGCAGGTGGGGTACGGTATATCACTAGGCTTGGTAGCTGCTGGCGCAACTTTAGCAGCTTGTAGTCCAACTATTTTAGTCGTCACAGCTGACCCAGTTTCATCTGCTTGGGTTAGTTCACACTCAATGTAGTCGGCAAGATAGTTAGGATAGGGCCGATCGCAAGCAAGTCGTGTTT
>JANWZG010000499.1 GCA_025054735.1 Cyanobacteriota bacterium
GCGCCCCTACATCTGGGCGATCGACGATCCTGCCCCTACATCTGGACGATCGATGATCCTGCCCCTACATCTGGGCGATCAACCCCTGTCTACAGGCGTGGTGGCGGGTATGGGGGTGGCATTGTCGGATCATCCCCCGATGCGGGCGATGTCGGCAGAGGAGGGATGATGGGGCATGGGATGAATGCAAAATCATCGGGTGAATGCGAAATCATCGGATGAATGCGAAATTGTTGGATGAATGCGAAATTGTTGGGTAGAGGCGCACGGCCGTGCGCCCCTACTGGGCAATCTTCACCACACTGTCAGTTTAGATGGTCAGTTTAGATGGAATTTAGCAGCATAATTGTGCCTAGAACAGGATACGCTCGTGTCTGCTGAGCTAATTACGGAGATAGGTGATGGTAACGTCTAGTCGTCAGGCGAAAGTTTCCAGAGTGTTGATCATCACCTTGGTCTTGAACCTAGTAGTGATGATATTGAAGTTTGTGGTCGGCTTTTGGACTGGCTCCCTAAGCCTAGTTGCCGATGCTCTCCACAGTGTAACCGATAGTGTTAACAACGTGCTGGGGCTGGTCACTAACCACTTGTCGTCGCCAGAACCAGACCGCGACCACCCCTATGGGCATCAAAAATTTGAAGCGATCGGAGCCTTGGGGATTGCTGCCTTTTTGGGAATTGCCTGTTTTGAAATTCTGCAAGGAGTGATTGAGCGCCTATCAAAGCCAGGGGAACTGGTTCGAGTTTCTGCACCAGAATTATTGATTCTGTTGATTGTGCTGGGAATCAACATTCTGGTTGCGTTTTACGAACGTAGGGTAGGATACCGAATCCAAAGTCAAATTCTGATTGCTGATGCACAGCATACGATGAGCGATATTTGGGTTACGATCGCCGTCTTAGGTGGCCTAGTAGGCATCTGGATTTGGCAAATCCAATGGTTAGATATTCTCCTAGCTGTGCCTGTGATGTTGATGGTGGCTTGGAGTTGCTGGCAGGTTTTGCGGATGAACCTACCGTGGTTAGTGGATGAGATTGCGATCGCACCAGAGATTATCCATCAATCGGTAATGGAAGTGCCCGGAGTCATCAACTGTCACAGCATCGCCTCCAGAGGCTTACTGGGTCATCAAGTGTTTATTGAAATGCATCTAGTAGTAGCAGCAACGGACGTAGAAACAGCCCATCAGATCACCGAAGCAGTGGAAAGACACCTAGAGGCAAAATATGGCCCTGTACGAGTCATAACCCACGTAGAACCACCGGACTATAAATCCAGTCAAATCAGCTACTAATAAGTCTCTCCTGTCACTAGCTAGAGGCACTGGTGTAAAAGCGCAGTGCAAATCGCCAGACTAGGTTAGAGGCCACCAGCAGCCCAAGAGCCAGCACTCCACCTCCGGCAATCCACAGTGGTTGCGATCGTCCCAGGAGGGTTTCCGCTGGCACTGAAGTCAGAAATGCAACTGGTACCACAAACGTAAAGAACCACCGATAAACCACAGGGTAGGCCACTATGGGGTAACGACCTGCCTCAATCAAGCCTCGCAGCACCTCAGTAACGTTATAAATTTTGACAAACCAGATACTGGTTGCTCCCAACATGAACCACAGGCTGTATAGACTAATCAGCCCGAATGTCAGCGAGAGCAGCGCCAGCCCATAGTTGCTACTGTCAAGTTGGATCTGACTGCCTGCATAGACGATGATAGCAATGCCAAAGGGAATGTCCGGGATGCCCCAGGGTGAAAAGGTATGGGTTGATAGCCAGAACTGACTGCTGATGGGCTTTAGCAACACAAAATCCAAGGTGCCTTGCTGCACGTAGCTCACAATTTTGCTCAGATTGGGAGATAGGAACGTGCCTGCAAATCCCTGCAATAGGGTGAAGATGCCCAATACAATCAGTGCCTCCGGCCAAGACCATCCTTGAAATGTGTAGCCAGTTCGATAGAAAAGAAATAGCCCAAACACGCTACCCGCCAGACTGCCTAAGCTGCTGAGGCTAGCCAGAAAAAAATTGAGACGATATTCCATCTCTACGGAAATGGCTGCGCTCCAGCACAATGTCAATACCTGCCAGTAACGCTTCATAGAGCCAACTAGTCGATCGAAGAGTGGAATCCAGCCATGCGCCATTCTCTCATGCGCTTCAATGTTGCAGCATCTAAGGTATGGGCTAGGGTGCGTCCAGGTGCCCTACGTCGTTGGTGTTGTACCTGTCGCAATTCTTGTTTAGCTAACTTGACATCGGCCTCTAGTTGTTGCGCAGACATCCACTCGGCACCATAGCCAACAACGGTCAACTGCTGTGCCCGATCGGACGTAGCTACAATCACCCGTGGCTTGGGCTGGTGTTCATTCATGCAAAACAGAGCACAATTCCGCTCAATCCAAGTATCTGCAGTTTGATTACTGTCTGTGTAATGAAC
>JANWZG010000500.1 GCA_025054735.1 Cyanobacteriota bacterium
GTCCCACTTCATAGACTGGAATGCCATGGCGATCTGTTAGATCTGCTAACTGTTGGGCTAGAAACTGTCCTTGGCGGTTTTCCCGCACTAGTACTGCTATTGCTGCCTGGGGATCATCCTGAATCAACTGCCGTACCCGCTGCCCAATGAGGGTTGCTGTGTGAACAATATCCCTAGGGCGATGGATTTCTACCCCTGTTCCCAAGGGTTCAGGATTAGCCCCAGCTTGGGGGTTATCTGCTGTTACCGGCTGAATGAACTGGGTGCGAAAGGGCAGTGTTACCTTCCCCAAGCCAGACGAGCCTGATGAGGTCGTCTGAGCGGCGAGTTGCTGATTTACCCAGCGCAACAGAAAATTAGCTGCATCTATAATGGGCTGGGCACTGCGACCTGCTTGATCCATCGTGACTAGCCTGCCTCTTGCTTCACAGGCCGTACAGAACTCGTTAAAGAAGATGGGATCCGCAGGGGTAAAGGTGGAGTTAATGGCTTGGTTCGGATCACCAACTCGTACCCAATTTACAATGCTGGCATCCATGGGGTCGGTAGCGAGGATTTCCAACAGGCGAGTTTGTAGAGGGGTGGAATCTTGAGCTTCGTCTTCAAAGACTGCGATCGTCCGCTGTTGCCAATGGTGACGGGCAGCAGGATGATCCAGCACTCGCAATGCTGCTAGCAGCATGTCATCGTAGTCGATTAGGTTGCGAGCTTGCAGCAAGCGTTGATAGTGCTCATATAGACCAGCGGCGATCGTCAACACGGCATAGCTGCTAGTAGGATCCTGATCTGCTGCACGATAGGTAGAGCTTTGATCCCAGCGGCGTAAATCCTCAGGGAATAACCCAGAACTTTTGGCTTCATGGATGGCAGTTGTGGCCAAGTCTGGCAATACTTCTGTCCGCAACACCGACTGCCGACGCAGGCGCTCTGTTTCTTCCCCATCAAACTGACACCCTTCGAGCAGAACTTGGTACTGGTAAGGATTTTCAACAATCCACTGTTCTACGCAAGTTCGGATGAGGCGATGGCTCTGGGTAGGGGTAACCAATGTAAGCTGAGCTAGGTTCAAGCTTGATAACTCTGGATGAGCCGTTGCGATCGTTAGCGCTAACCCATGCAGGGTACTGACCGTAAACCCTCGGACTGGGAGATTAGCCTGGTAGAGGTAGGCACGAATTTTAGCCCGAATATTAGCAGCAGCTGACCGGGTAAAAGTCACTACCACGAGTTGTTTACGCCCCTCCTCTGCTAGATTCGTCAAAGGCTGAAGATATCGCCGCCCTAGGACGATCGCTGCTGCCCCTGCCATACCTGTGGATTTGCCCGCCCCTGGCACTGCTGACACGGCCAACTGTCCCCCTTGCCAGTCTGCCATGGCCTGCTGACCTGGCCGCAACCCTGCCCGTATTGCTGCCAATGCCGCCTGTCGCTGCTCGTAGAGGTTATCAGCGGCGATCGCTGTAGTCATGCGTGCCTATAGCAGAGAACATCATGGAGTCATCCTAGCATCCGTGGTCACAGACAGTAGCTGACTCTGACAATTAATCCTCAGCGCAGTCGGGTATCCGCACGCAAGTTAGGCAAGTTTTCAATACCTAACCGCTTTACTGCACACTTTCACTACTGCCCTGAACTTGTATTGCGTAACCAGGTTGCCAACTCTGCTGAGGTTGTTAGGGTAGGCAGCACATCTGCTAGGGATGTCAGTTGCGCAGGGCTGAGTCGGGCAACTTGTTCTATTACCGCTGCTGGTAGCTCGCCCAAACGACACACGAGTAACCAATTTACCAAGTCTGCAATTGTAGTGAAATCCAACAGTGCTTCGCCCAGCGATTCTAACTGGTCTAGGGTCAGGCAGTTAATGGATAACACGAGAGCTTCTGGTAAATCTGCCAGCTTACGTCTCAACAAGCGCAGTACTAGCGATCGCTCTCGCTCGATACCTTGTTGGATGCCTTGTTGGATGCCTTGTTGGATACCCTGTTGGATGCCTTGCTCAATTCGTGCTTGTTCCCACTCTAGATATGCTTGTGATAGAGCTACCATCAGCGTTCTCTCCTCGTTATCACTTAACTCCAATTCACCCAGCTCCAGTGTAACCCGCCAGTTTGTCAGCAGTTGTAAGACTCTGGCACGGCGTTGATCGTCTGGGGGTAAGGCAATCAATTCACTAATGGCCTGTTGTTGTACTTGGTCGCGCCCAAGCAGCCGTAACCACAGTGTATCTGGGTTGATGGGGAGTTGGTCAATGGCCACGATTGTAGCCTTGAGTGCTTGTGGCAGGTGATAGATGCCAGCCCCCCAATCTGCTTGGGTTGCGCCACCAAACTCGCTAGTGATGAGTTGTGACGTAGTAGCCGCTAGAATCCACAATCTGGGTAATGTTTGCTCTACTGGTTTCCCACCCTCACGCTCCAACTTG
>JANWZG010000501.1 GCA_025054735.1 Cyanobacteriota bacterium
TGACATGAAGCTGGGGTCAGAGATTATTGATCACCTGCTGCGGCTGCCTCTGCGCTACTTCGATCGGCGACCCGTGGGTGAATTAGCGACTCGGGTCAATGAGCTAGAAAATATTCGTCAATTCATGACGAGTACCGCTCTCACCGTGGTGCTCGATGCGGTCTTCTCCACCCTATACATTGTGGTGATGTTTATCTATAGTTGGCTACTGACCCTAGTAGCCCTAGCCACTATTCCCCTGTTTGCGGCACTCACCATCATTGCTGCCCCCATCATTCGTCGGCAATTGCGGGAAAAAGCGGAACGAAATGCTGAAACTCAGTCTCACTTAGTAGAGGTGCTGAATGGCATTCAAACCGTTAAGGCTCAGAATATTGAGTTACGGTCTCGCTGGCGCTGGCAAGAGCAATATGCCCGCTATGTCTCGGCTGGGTTTAAGACCGTGCTCACCTCGACAGCGGCTAGTTCTACCAGTAATCTGCTCAGCCAGCTATCGGGCTTGTTGGTGCTGTGGGTTGGTGCCTATTTGGTTCTAAAACAGGAAATGAGCCTAGGTCAGTTAATTGCTTTCCGCATTATTGCAGGCTATGTCACGCAGCCGCTGTTGCGCCTAGTGCAGTTGTGGCAAAACTTCCAGCAGACAGCACTGTCCTTAGAGCGGTTAGCAGACATTGTGGACACTCCCCAAGAGACAGATGCCCTCGATCGCAATAACATTCCCATGCCCACCATTCGCGGTGCAGTCACCTATGAGAATGTGTCATTCCGGTTTTCGGGCACTGGTCCTATGCAGATCAACAATGTTGACCTAGACATTCCTGAAGGTACCTTCGTGGGCATTGTGGGGCAGAGTGGCTCTGGTAAGAGTACGTTGATGAAGCTATTGCCCCGACTATACGAGGTCAACGGTGGACGTATTTTGATCGATGGCTATGACATCAGTAAAGTAGAGCTATATTCCCTACGATCCCAAATTGGGTTGGTGCCCCAAGAGCCTCTTTTGTTTGATGGCACTATCCAAGAAAACATCGCCCTGACCCTGCCCGATGCCCCCACGGAAGACATTATTGCAGCGGCAAAGCTAGCGGTTGCCCATGACTTTATTATGGGGCTGCCTAGTGCCTACAACACCCGTGTGGGTGAGCGGGGTGCATCCCTGTCCGGTGGACAACGGCAACGCATTGCGATCGCTCGCACCATTCTCCAAAACCCAGAACTATTAATCTTGGACGAGGCTACCAGCGCCTTGGACTATGAAACCGAGCGCCAAGTGTGCCAAAACTTGATTAGTGCATTTCATGGACGCACCGTGTTCTTTATTACCCATCGTCTGCGTACTATCCAGTCGGCGGATGTGATCATTGTTATGGATCGTGGCTCCATCGTGGAGCAAGGCACCCACGATGAGCTAATTGCCCAAAAGGGGCGATACTATTGCCTCTATCAGCAGCAGGAAGTCATGGCAGTCTAAAGGTCTCGATGTCTTGTAATAGTTTCAGGTGATGTGACCAGCAGCCAGTACCTAATAACTCGTACTCACTAGCAGCAAAAGGACAACGAACGATGAACCTCTATAGCGGCAATGGCAACGGCCAATCTGCACCCTTGTCTGGTGGCAGCAGACCCCCAGTTACTCCTACAACTGTGCAAGCCCAGGGCGATCGCAACTGGCGCAAGAACTATCAACCTGCGGGCGAAGCCTTTGATCAGTCAGTTGTGCTGCGACAGCCCCACTCATGGTCGCGGGCCATCATTTGGACCTTGATGGGCGTGACCACAGCGGTTATTGCCTGGGCCTGCATTGCCAAGACAGATGAGGCTGTGCCTGCCCAGGGCAAACTGGAACCAGAGGCTAAAGTAGCTGAGGTGCAGGTTCCCGTCAATGGCGTAGTCAAGGAAGTGTTGATTAAAGATGGGGATAGGGTGCAGAAAGACGAGATTTTGCTAAAGCTGGATCCGACTGTTTCCAAAGCTCAAGAAACTGCTCTCCGTCAAGTCCGCAAAGCCCTTGTGGAAGAGAATGAATATTACCAAGCCCAGCTAAACAATGATCCCAGTCAGCCAGTGCCTGCATCGTTGTCACCCCAACAGGCGTTGCTAACCCAGAACCGCGCAGCCTTAATCGCTGAAAACCAAGTGTATCGACTACAACTGTCGGGGGCAGCCTCTAGCGGCAATCTGACCCCTGAAGAGCAGGCACGGTTGCGATCGGGTACGACGGAAATTGCCTCGCGCATTAATGCTGCTGAACTAGAGGTAACTCAATTACAACGGCAACTAGCTCAGGTACAAACCCAAATTGCCGGGGCAAAACAGCTCCTAGAGGTCGATCAAGGCATTCTTAGAAATTTGACTAAGCTATACCAAGAGGGTGGCATTGCTCAACTCCAATACCTTCAGCAGCAGCAACAGG
>JANWZG010000502.1 GCA_025054735.1 Cyanobacteriota bacterium
AGTCTTTCCTGGTATGACTGGTATACGCCGGATTACTATCGAGTCTAATGACGATATCGAAATCCCTGCCAATGGTGGTACTTTCTCCATCCCCACATCCGAAGGTCTGATTGAGTTGACATCTGAAGACGTTGCATCCGGTACGACAGGCGGCAGCGGCACCGGCACAGGTACAACAGGCGGTACTGGCACCGGCACAGGCACCAGTACAGGCACGACAGGCGGCACGGGCACCGGCACGGGCACAGGTACTGGCACTGGCACGGGCACCGGCACGGGTACAACAGGTGGCACAGGTACGGGTACCGGCACCGGCACGA
Organism: Cyanobacteriota bacterium; assembly: GCA_025054735.1. NCBI lineage: Bacteria > Bacillati > Cyanobacteriota > Cyanobacteriota bacterium. The sequence goes on from JANWZG010000502.1 coordinate 321, forward strand.
CAGGTGGCACGGGCACGGGCACGGGTACGACAGGCGGCACCGGCACCGGCACTGGCACGACAGGTGGCACCGACACAGGCACGACAGGCGGTACTGGCACGGGCACTGGCACCGGCACGACAGGCGGCACCGGCACCGGCACAGGTACGACAGGCGGCACAGGTACGGGTACGGGCACCGGCACAGGTGCAGGTTCTAACAATGGTGTGATTACTGTGCCGTAGCATAGCCATAGACGGGGATGGGCTGCATTACCCGTCCCGACGATCGTCTGTGTGAGCCTTCTGACAATAGTAGGTAGCCAGCTATTTCTAGGAATGGCTGGCTTTGTTGTTCTTAGTTGTTCTTAACGGATGATGAGATGGGTCAACGACCGCGTAACGACTCTAGGCGCGATCGGTAATTCAATAGCTCTGCCGATCGCTGGGGAAATAGCACAATCATGCGATCGACAATCTGAATTGCCCGATCCCAGTCCCTAGCACTCACTGCTGCCTGGAGTTGGGAATTAAGCTGCGCAACTTGGGATGGTGTTGGTGGCGTAGCAGACGGTGGTGTAGGTGTATCTAAACATTGCACCATTAAGCGCACAATGCTTCGGGGTGGAGAACCGATAGCCATCATTTGCCGAGATAGCTCGGTGAACTCAGCAAAGCTAAACTCTGCTTGGATACGCTCAAGCGTGCAGGCACAAAATCGCGCGGGTTGTCCTGATGCTTCACAGCCCCGTATAAACTCCTGTGTCACATCAGCAGGATAGGTATATCGCGCCATAGCAACCGCAGGCACTAGCACAACTGCGATCGTTGCTATTCCCATCGCAAGACGACGATCGTGCTTACCCAAGATGGCGCTGAAAGTCTTAGCAACCCTACTCGCAACCCTACCCATAGTGTGAAATCTAGGAGTAACATCACCTAACACTCTAGCAAAGCAGAGCCAGTCTGTACTCATCATTACTTCTCTATCTCTACTGTCACTCGACTCTCCAGCAATCAGAGCCTGTAGTAACACCAACTCTCCAAACGCTAGCGACGTAACCCATCAGTTCGTAGTCTGTAAATCCTGACTAAAAGCTATCTATAGCCAGAGTATGGGGAAGTGGCACAAGAACCTAAGTGCTCACCACAAACGTCCTAGTTAGCCTGTGTATCGCTACAGCGCCTTGGCATCCCAGTAGCTAGACCCGCTAGTTCCGTTACCTGTGTTGACTCCTCAACCAACACTGACAGCAGTATTAGCAGCATAGCGATGGGCAGCCGCGATCAGGGCATTCACATCCTCAGCGGTGGTATTAAAGGCTGTAACCAAGCGCAACAGGGTACTACCATCCCAGCGATAGAATTGGAAACCTTCAGCCAGCAGCCCAGTGATTACTGTTTCCGGCAACCGAATGAATAGCTCGTTGGTTTGTAATGGATGGCAAAGTTCGGCCCCTGGTACTGCTGCTAACCCTGCTGCCAGTTGAGTTGCCATGTGGTTAGCGTGGGTAGCGTGCCTAAGCCACAGGTCATTCTCTAGATAGGCCAATAGCTGCGCCGACAGAAATCGCAGCTTGGAAAAGAGGTGTCCACCCCGCTTGCGACGATAGATAAAGTCTCCGGCTAGGTCAGGGTCAAAAAACACCACCGCCTCGGCAGCCAGGGCACCATTTTTGGTAGCCCCAAAGGAAAGCACATCTACCCCTGCTTTCCAAGTCAGTTCTGCTGGTGTGCACCCAACGCTGACTAATGCATTGGCAAACCGCGCTCCGTCCATATGAAGCCGCAGATAGCGGGCATGGGCAACTTCTGCAATCTGATAGATTTCTGTAGGCGTGTATACAGTTCCGGCTTCTGTAGCTTGAGTAATGCTGACGGTAGCTGGTTGAGCGTGGTGGACGACTCCAGCCCCAGCCTGTTGCAAAACAGTTGCCAAGTCCGCTGCTGTGATTTTACCGTGATCACCGGGCAGAGGCACCAGCTTAGCACCACCTGTATAGAACTCTGGTGCACAGCATTCATCTAAGTTGATGTGAGAATCTGTATGGCAATAGATAGCCCCATAGGGAGGTGTAACCGTTGCCAAAGCCAAGGCATTTGCTGCGGAACCGG
>JANWZG010000503.1 GCA_025054735.1 Cyanobacteriota bacterium
TTCCAGCTAGTAAAGCGCTCTGTAGGGTAGTAAAAATGCCGTTCTAGGTAGTACTGGGTAATGAGCGTGGGCGTACCTAGTAACTCTAAGACCTTGAGGATTGTAACTTCTTGAAATCGAGTCAGCACATAGTCGATGGGAATTGCGGCACGACTAACCACGTGGGTAATGGGTGTTTCTGTGCTCAGTACATCTCGGTGTCGATAATCTGGAGTTGGCGGCTGGGGTGTGATGTAGTCTAAAAATTCATCTAACTCATACCGACTGTTATCGGAAATAGCATGGAGCAAGTTTGCCCACCAACTATAGTTGGTACGCCCTAGGGCATCAGCAACATGACTCAGGGCATTGATGCCCTTTTGAGCCATGCCCCAAAAGTCATGAGTGACTAATTGTAAGAAAAAGGCAGGATCGAACTGACGATGAAGGGGTCGCCAGCCTGATCGCAGCAACCCCTGTCCCTGGGAGTTATTTCCCCTCATTCCGTAGTCATCATCACCGTAATAATGCGAAAACCCAAAGCTCATAGCGGCGCTAATCCAGCTAAACCATGTTAATTCACGACCACTGCAATCAAGATGTGATTAAGGCTATCCGTACTAGATAGGTTCTAATATACTAGTCCTTGGTAGCATTTCCCCTAGTCTAACAACTGTTTAGGAGAAGATGGCTGGCACATAAGGTTGTTATGTAAATTTGTTACATAGGGTTGTTACACAAAATGCTTACAGAGTGACAGTTTAACAACTGTTTAGGGGAAGACGGCTGGCACGCAAGGTTGCTATGTGAAGTTGTTACATAAGGTTGTTACACAGAATGCTTACAGAGTGACCCTGCCTGAGAGAGATGCTACGCAAAGGCTGAGGAACCAAAATCAGGAGGAATATCTTGCCAGCGTCCGGAGCCAACTGCTCGCAAGGCTTCCTTTAAGGACACGTCTCCAGTATATAGAGCGCGCCCAACGATCGCCCCAACTACGCCTAGAGGTGCCAACGCTAGTAAGCTTAATAGATCAGTGATAGTGCTGACACCCCCTGAGGCAATCACAGGCACCGTTACTGCCGAGGCTAGTTCGCGCAGCGCCTCCAGATTTGGCCCTTGCAGAGTACCATCCCGGTGAATGTCTGTATAGATAATAGCGCTAACTCCCTGAGCTGCCATCTGTGTTGCTAGATCCACAGCTCGCACCTGAGAGGTTTCTAACCAGCCCTTGGTTGCCACCCAACCATCGCGGGCATCAATACCGACTACGATCTGATTGGGATACTGAAGACAGAGTTGTGCTATCAGCTCTGGGTGTTCTACTGCCGCTGTGCCCAGAATCACCCGCTGCACACCCCTGTCTAACAGGGTCGCTACTTGTTCAGCCGTCCGCAGTCCACCCCCTACCTGCACGGGCACATCCACTGCCCTGATGATCGCCTCAATTACTCCCAAATTCACGAGTTGCCCAACTTTAGCTCCGTCTAGATCCACCAAATGCAGGCGTGTAGCTCCTTCGGCTGCCCATTGCCGCGCCACTGAAACCGGGTTTTCGTTAAAGGTTTGGGCTTGGGTATAGTCACCCTGATATAGACGGACGCATTTGCCGTTGAGAATATCGATCGCAGGAATAATTTCCATAATGGTGTCACTAGCCCGATAACTATTCAATGGTAATGCATAGCAACTGTCATTAGTTGCTGGTCACTGACTGGTCACGTATCTGTCTGACAGAAAAAATGTGCTGATCATCACCAACATGTCCTGAGATAAGATTGCAACTGGCTGCTATCACCAGTTAACGTAAGTGAGGGTCTTCAACACAGTGATGGCTACTAATTCTAGGGGCAGATAAGGTTGATGATTTCCCTGGAGAACGGTGTTTGTTCTCTCTATAGAGATTGCTCCATATTACTCCCCTGCTTTCTGCTGCAACAAATTGCCGACCTCACCCGACAGCTATAACCCCGCATCACGCACCTGTTGGATGGCAGTAGCTACCAAGGGAATTGATCCATGTCGTTTTGCTAGCACTAAGGCTCCACCTGTTCCGATGGTGAAAATTCCTATCGGCAGGATCTCGTAATAGCCCTGCTGGTCGGGGATAGCCAACTAATAGTGACCTCTGACTAACTCGTACAGCTCTAGACTAGCCTTTTCCACCTCGTAAATGCCATAGAAGGGAATACGGCTGGCCTGTTTATAGACCCAAAACTTGCCCAGTTTGCTATCGGCAGTTCAACCCTGCATCGTTTGCTGCAACTTCACTTCAAGAGCGTAGCTACCGATATGGTGAATCCTGGCAACACCTGTTGGGTCGTCACCATCGCTTCTCCACTCAACAAAACTTGCTGCTGCGCCGTAATCACCATTACCCACTGGCTTTCTGGCATCACCAACCAAACCTCTTGACATCCAGACTGCAAATAT
>JANWZG010000504.1 GCA_025054735.1 Cyanobacteriota bacterium
AGCATTGATTCCCGCGGTATGCAACTCACTGTTCAAACCTCCGATGCTGAGCAAGCCATTCGTATAGGTTTTGACCATGAACTGACAAGTGCCCAAGATGCTCACCATACCTTGGTTGCTATGCTTCGACAACCTCAGCCGTCTGCCTCCGACTAGCTTCTGGTTACAGGTTTCCCATCCGTATATATACGCCTATCGGCCTAGTACGATCGCTCAAATAGCGTAGAATCACAGTGCCCTGAGCGTTTGTTTTAGGAACTAGATGGGAATGTTGAGTCTGTCTATCATTGAGTCGTGCCTTAGTTATTCAGTTGTGCCTTAGTTGTTCAAGGTACTGAGGTTTAGGTTTTGCCAAAGATATCAGTAAGATTACTGTTTGCTGGTAGTTGCTGGCAGTCAGAACCATGAAGTAGATGGCATAGGGCAACACTGATGATATAGAGCACAGGAAGGCAGCAATCGTGAACATCAACAGTCTCAAGTCTGTATCATCACAACTCTTCAATCCAAGTATTGCCGTGACTATAAGCCCAGCACAGCAGCGTGTCCAATCCTTGTTAGCCTTGAACCTACTAGAGTCAGGGAGCACACCTATCTTTGATGAAGCTACGCAGATTGCAGCTCACTTCCTGGATGTCCCTATTTGTGTGTTGGGGGTGCTAGATCAAGACTATGAGTGGATTAAGGCCGCTGTAGGTCTCTCTCGTTTGGGGTTGATGAATGCCCTAGCGTCATCTCGTCAGATTCCCTACGCGCTATCGCTAGGTCGATTCATTGTGGAAACCAATCAACCGTTGATTATTCCCGACACTACCCTAGATCCTCAAGCGAGTAACAGTTTATTAGTCACGAATTATCGGATTCGATCGTACCTAGGAGTGCCCTTGGTAAGCACGAATGGCTGCTGTATAGGCACATTGGCTGTTATGGATCTGGCTGCACGCAGCTTTAATGCGCGTGATTTGGAACTGTTAGAGTTGACAGCACGTTGGAGCATGAGTGAGTTTGAGCGCTGCCATCTAGTTACCCAAGGGCACTATGCCACTCGGAGACCCATCTACACTCATCCTCAACCTCTGACAGCGCTAGAGTCATCTGACCCAATGACCTGTTCATCTCAAGCTACAGATAGCGGCGACTTATCGACGATCGCAGATACCATTAACCTAATCAAGATTGACCTGCTGACCCAGATGGCTCAAGAGTTACGAACACCACTAACATCAGTCATGGGGATGACCAGCGTCTTAGTCAGAGAAATCTATGGGCCTCTGACCGATAAACAAAAGGAATACCTAAGAATCGTCCATCAAAGTGGGCAGTATCTGTTGTCGCTGGTCAATGAAATGCTGGAACTCACGGAACTAGACCACAACCATGCCACACTGAAGCTAGTGCTCGTAGATATAGAAATGTTGTGCCAGCAAGTGATCAATATGCTGGAGCAAGCAGCTCATCAACAAGAAGTTACCCTGCGATTAACCTTGGAGCCTGGTAATCGAATTTATTGGCTGGATAAGGTCAAGGTGCGGCATCTGTTGTATTACTTGATGCTAGATGTCGTCAAAACCGCAGCAGCAGGAAGTGAAGTGCGGCTGCACTGTTCTCGTAGGAGCAATCGGCTGCAAATGACGGTTTGGGTTCATCATCCGTGGTTGGGTGATGGGTTTTCTGCTCCAGAACTCTATGCTTCTGATGCTTTACAACAGTGGCACACGCATAGCCAGTTTCTAGATACTACTTCTCCAGAGTTGGATGAGGCCGAATCAACCGTGATCACTTCTGCGCCCATCAGCTCACCTCAGCCTAAATCTGGCCAACTTAGCAGTCAGCACTCAAACGTAACGAGCATAACCAATTCGCGATTACAGTTAAGTAAACAACTGGCGATCACCCACGGTGGTGATATTTCTATTCAAGGTACGGTCGAGGGTGGTTATCGATATGTGCTAAGTCTGCCCTACTTTCAAGATAGCTTATCCTAGCCGTAGTTAGTAATTGGTGTTGCACCTAGTGTTGCATGGTAACTTGCCCCTACTGTCAACAACCGGTTGAGCCAAAGGCCTTAAGCTGTCCCTATTGTCGGACAGAGCTGAAAGCCTATGGTCATCCAGGAATGCCACTGCATCGTGCACTGGATGACAGTTATCTGTGCCATAGCTGCTCATACCATGCAGATGACTCTTGTACCTACCCTCAACGACCATTTGCTAAGACTTGTATGCTCTACACAGCCAGAACAGCACAGCCTAACCATCAAACCCACTACCAGCCGATGCGATCGCTAAATCAGTGGATTAGCCGCCATAGCAGACTACTAGCGTTGATAGGATTGGTGATTATCAGCATCATTTTTGCTCTGCAATAGGCATATAGCAAAACTGGTTTTGGGACAACTTGATGATAGCTT
>JANWZG010000505.1 GCA_025054735.1 Cyanobacteriota bacterium
ATCATGCTCAGCTTGCGCCAACATATCTGCCGCCACATGCACAGGATTAGCCGTCTCGTCAGCAATAATCAATACTTCCGATGGCCCTGCTAGGGAATCAATGCCAACGGTTCCATACACCAGTTTTTTCGCTAGGGTGACATAGATGTTGCCGGGGCCTGTAATCACATCCACCTTGGGGATGGTCTCTGTTCCGTAGGCAAGGGCTGCGATCGACTGGGCACCCCCCACGCGATAAATTTCATGGATTCCAGCTTCTTGGGCAGCCACTAAAACGGCTGGGTTCACTCCTTTACCCGCTGCGCCGGGTGGGGTTACCATCACAATTCGCTTAACTCCAGCAACCACTGCGGGCACAGCATTCATTAGCACTGTACTAGGATAGGCAGCCTGTCCACCAGGAATGTAAAGACCAGCTCGGTCAACCGGTGTGTAGCGTTTGCCTAGCACCACATCATGGTCACCAAACTGCACCCAACTCTTAGGAACACGCTGACGGTGGAAGGCTTCAATGCGCTGATGGGCAAGGCGAATGGCATTTAACACATCCTTAGAAACCTGTTGGTAGGCTGCATCTAATTCAGAACCACTGATGCGCAAATCCTCTACTCGCAGGGTTTGGTGATCAAACTCAGCCGTGTAGTCTAGCAGGGCACGATCGCCCTGACGCTTGACCGTCTGCAAAATTTCTCGAACTGTTGCCTCTTTGTGAACCATCTGCTCATCATTCGTGCGATCGCAGATGCGCCGTAGCTCAGTCAATGCTTCAGTTCGCTGCGTAACGATTCGTAGCATAGCGTCAGAACAATAAGTCCTTAGAAAAGTCCTTAAACACTGCTCAGTGATTTCTGTACATCAGGCAACTACCGCTCTAGCCTAGCCTAAGTTAAAGCCAACCCTGAGTACTCCTCTAGCTTAACCTGAAATTTCAGGACAAAGTGTTAGTCTATGTCAACTTCTACAATTACAGCCACCCTAGCAACTAGCCTACCAGAGCAAACTGGCTGAAGTAATGCAAAATAATAAGCAACACGTCACGAGAGTAGCCATGGACATCAAGTCTCTAATTCGAGAGGTTCCAGATTTTCCCAAACCCGGCATCCTGTTTAAAGACATTACAACCCTGCTAGGTAATACTGAAGGTCTAGCACACACCATCAACATGTTGGCAGACCGCTGTGCAGGATTAGGGGCAACTGCCATCGTAGGGATTGAATCGAGAGGCTTTATTTTTGGGGCACCGCTGGCCTACAGACTGGGTGTGGGCTTTGTGCCTGTGCGCAAACCTGGCAAACTTCCGGCTGCGGTTCATAGTGTCGAATACGCGCTGGAATATGGCAGCGATCGCCTAGAGATGCACCAAGATGCCCTTAAATCTAGCGATCGTGTACTTATTGTCGATGATGTGCTTGCTACTGGAGGCACGGCTGCGGCTACCGCCACACTGGTCAAACAAGCTGGCTGCCAACTGGTAGGGTTTGCCTTCGTGATTGAATTACTCGCCCTAAATGGACGACAAAAGTTATTTGACGCACCAATTGTGACCTTAGTTGATTACTAAACTACTGGTCAGTTATTGCCGGGAGCTTGCATCTGTGCCTATTCTTGAACATTGGATAGCCCTCATGGTCGGTGGCTTGCTATCTGGTATCTTAGCGGGCTTGCTTGGGATCGGCGGAGGTGCGCTGCTTGGCCCTTTACTAATTATTCTTAACTATCCAGAGGTTAAGTCTTTTGCCACTAGCGGCTTTGCGATTGTAATCACATCAGCTAGCGGCACAATCGAGAACTGGCGCAGAGGATACATCAACCTTCGTCAAGTCCTGAGCTTAGGATTTCCTGCGTTAATCACTGCCCAAGTTGGTGTTTTTATGGCTAATTGGGCTAAAGCCTTTCCCCACATGCTTTTAGTAGCTTTTGGTGTTTTAAGCTTAGCCAATATCTACCTCATCGATCTCAAAAACCAGTTAGCTCGGCAACAACAACGAGCAGAATCCCAAGCATTCGATGCTTACCACAACCACAAGTACAATCATCGCGATCGCTCTCAGCGTTTTTGGCTCCATCCCTTCTGGGCAAGAATTAGCACGGGTAGCATTGCTGGACTGTTAGCAGGCTTGTTTGGCATTGGTGGTGGCGTGGTTATGGTGCCGATGCAAATCCTATTGTTAGGAGAAGCCATCAAGCCAGCTATTCAGACTAGTTTAGGTGTGGTTGTTATTACAGCTATTTCTGCTACTCTGGGCCATGCCTTGAGTGGCAACATTTTGTGGATTGAAGGAGTTGTATTAGGTCTTGGTGGCCTAGTTGGCGCGCAGATTAGCACTCGCCTGTTGCCAAAACTACCTGATCGCGTTGTTAGCGCCCTATTCCGCAGTTATCTGGCTATCTTGGCAGTTTATATCTT
>JANWZG010000506.1 GCA_025054735.1 Cyanobacteriota bacterium
CCTCAGTTCTCCTACTACAGTCATTTGCTCCGCTGTGGTGGCACGTTTGCTTCCCAACTGACCCAGCGAGTGCTCCAGCAATTAATTGACACTAATCTGTTCACAGGAGCTGACCAACGGGCACTGACCATTTTGTGTAAAGAGTTAGCCTGGAAGAATACCGTCAATGCTATCCGCTAGTATGCCATCCTTATGACCCTCATAACGTAGAGTAATTACATTAAGACAAGTGAGAGAATTTAGGGCTAACGGACAAACAGTCGCTACCCTGTTGGTAAGCCATTGTCCTCGCTATCTCAACTTGTGATTCCCATGCAGACGTTACTCTTGGAAAACCCGTTGCGCGTTGGGCTACGTCAGGAGCGTATGCCAGAGCCTCTAATTCTAGTGATCTTTGGTGCCTCTGGCGATTTGACACAACGAAAATTGATCCCCGCTATCTACGCCTTAAAGCGAGAACGTCAAATTCCCGCTAATTTGACGATCGTTGGTGTTGCCCGCCGTCCGTGGAGCCACGACTACTTCCGAGAACAGATGCGCGAGGGTATCGAGCAATTTTCCACGGGCATTGGTGCCGAAGAAATGTGGCAAGACTTTGCCGATGGCCTTTACTACTGTGCTGGCGACATCGACAACCCAGCCGACTATCAAAAACTTAAGGCATTTTTAGCAGAGCTAGACGAGCAACGAGGCACTCGTGGCAATCGAGTGTTTTACCTCTCTGTTGGGCCTAAGTTTTTCCCAGAGGCCATCCGTCAGCTAGGTGCAGCCGGTATGCTCTCTGATCCTGCTCGGCATCGGCTTGTGATTGAGAAACCCTTTGGTCGAGATTTGGCCTCAGCTCAAGCCCTTAACCAAGTTGTCCAGCAGGTTTGTAGAGAAGAGCAAGTTTATCGCATCGACCACTATCTGGGCAAAGAAACCGTACAGAACCTACTGGTACTACGCTTTGCCAATGCTATTTTTGAGCCACTGTGGAATCGTCAGTTCGTTGATCACGTTCAAATCACCGTAGCTGAGACAGTAGGTGTAGAGGATCGTGCTGGCTATTACGAAACCTCAGGTGCCCTGCGTGATATGCTGCAAAACCATTTGATGCAGTTATTTTGCTTAACGGCTATGGAAGCACCCAACTCCCTAGATGCCGACTCTATTCGCAATGAGAAAGTCAAGGTTGTGCAGTCAACCCGCTTGGCAGACTTAAGCAACTTGGATCTGTGCGCCGTTCGAGGTCAATATGCATCTGGATGGATGAAGGGCAAGCCTGTCCCTGGCTATCGTGAGGAACCAGGGGTGAGTCCAACATCGACGACACCTACTTACGTAGCTGTGAAACTTGTGGTAGACAACTGGCGCTGGCAGGGTGTGCCCTTTTACTTGCGCACAGGTAAGCGATTGCCCAAGAAGGTGACTGAGATTGCTATTCAGTTTCGAGATGTACCATTTTTAATCTTCCAGTCCGCAGCAAAGCAAGCCAGTCCCAACGTGTTGACGATGCGCCTGCAACCCAATGAAGGCATCTCTCTGCGATTTGAGGCCAAAATGCCAGGGGCAGAACTGCGTACTCGCTCAGTGGATATGGACTTTAACTATGGCAGTACCTTCGGAGTCAATACCTCCGATGCCTATAGTCGGCTGCTACTAGATTGCATGATGGGTGACCAAACCCTGTTTACCCGTGCTGATGAAGTGGAAGCGGCATGGCGTGTTGTCACACCAGTGCTGAATCTCTGGGAGCAGCCAACTGACCCCAGCACCATTCCTCAATATGAGGCAGGCACCTGGGAACCTGCGGAGGCGGAACTATTGATTAATCGTGATGGTCGCCGCTGGCGCAGACTCTAGATATGTGTTTTGTTATGGTTATCGGTCATTTTGCAATTAGATCTCTTGCAACTAGACAACGGTTACGTAATCAACTCTCAACCCCTTTAGCCTTCAACTCCTATGACTACTACAAGTGCTCCGGTCGTATCACTGCAAGCCCCTAAAGATGTCTCGCTGAGTGAGATTGAAGGGGAATTGGCAAAAATTTGGCAAAGTTACAACGCTGGTAACGATGATGGTTCACTGCCTGCGGCAACTAGAGCCGCTACCTTTAGCTTGATTATCTACGAGCCTGAAGAAACCCAGCAACTGTTGGCAGCTCTAGGCTTTTATCGAGGGCCGGTGGATGGCATTACTGGCCCAAGCACTAAGGCAGCACTCAAGAATGCCCAAGCTACCTATGGACTCAAGGTTTCAGGCAAAGCTGACAAGGCAACGCTAGAACGGTTACGGCAAGAATTTCTGCAACAGCAAACCAGTGCAACGGGGCAACCGTCTGTGCAGCCGTTGAATACTGCGGTGAGTGTTGGTGTAGCTGATGCGATCGCCAACCAAAATCCCTGTCGTATT
>JANWZG010000507.1 GCA_025054735.1 Cyanobacteriota bacterium
TCACAATAGCGAGGCGCAACGGCAAATGTCTTTGCTAGTGGATAATATATTCCCCTCTGCCTGCTATCGGTGGATTCTCAGGGGTTGCTCTTGCGTCTTACTTGGATTAACTCTGCACAGATGCTCACAGCAATTTCTTCTGGGGTGAGGGCACCGATGTCTAGGCCGATCGGGGCATGAACAGCTTGTTGCAGCATTGCTACGGATACTGAGTCAATGCCAGGCACACCGGCTTGCACAAGGGCTTGAAACACGGTCTTAACCCGTTTATGACTACCAATCATGCCAATATAGTAGGTAGGGCGTTGTAACAACAGGGTAAGAGCGGCTACATCCCAGGTATAGCCACGTGTTACTAAGGCTGCGTATAGGCTGGGCACATGAGCTAGGGTGGCGAGGGCAGGTGCGATCGGTTGTGCCAGCACCATGGTGGCATCAGGAAAGCGCTCTAGTGTGGCAAACTCAGGGCGATCGTCCTGAACCACGACTTGAAACCCAACGAGATGAGCCATGTGCGCTAGAGGAATGGCACAGTGACCAGCACCAACAATCAACAACAGGGGTGGTGGCTGGAGAGTCTCTGTAAAGAATTCGTTGGTCAGTATTGATAATGAAGCGTCGTGGGTTGGACTATCTAGTACATAAGGGCCTTGGTGTGGACTTAGGGGGGTAACAAGGGTCAGCGATCGATGGTTGGAAAGGGCAGCAACAATTCGATGGGCCAGGGTCAGCATTGTTTGACCACGCCAACGGGCTAACCAGACTGTAACATCGCCACCACAGACTCCCTGGCTGTCTCGATGGGGCTTACCAGACAAATCAATCTGCACTGCTTGACTGTTTCCTGTCACCAGCACAGACTGTGCACGATCAATCACCAAGGCTTCGCCAGCACCCCCCCCGATCGTGCCCACGATGGATCCATCAGCCCGGATGATCATCTTAGCACCGACCTCTCTAGGGGCTGATCCCCTCACTTGGATGACAGTCGCTACCACAACAGCCTCATCCTGAAGCAGGGCAGCAAGTTGGCGATAAAAATCCAGCATGGGAGTGTTACCGATTTAACCAGAGAACAGAACAGGTAACCAGTTGAGCACGTTGCACTGTGTGACCTCGTATAGTCTAAACTCGCAAATCTACAATTCAACATAGTGTGAAGTAGTGGCACTTGCAGCTATGGTGCTCTTGTCTGCTACCACTCAAGGGATGGCAGTACAACTAGTAGAGTTGCCACCAGGTAGACCCCCATCATGATTTCATAGGAGTTTACCAAGATGTGTTAGATAGTCAGAGCCAATCCTCATACAGGGAAATCAGATCTCCAGATATGAGTGGCTCTCTGTGCTAAGTGTCTCTGCCGTGTAGCCAGCGTATTTGGAGTCCATTCTTCAGCCAATATATTTTGGGTTAACTTATATCCACTCTGCTGATAAACTGCTCGCTTGGTTGGATAAAGCTCATTGCCAACTTGGCGATTGAGATGAAGTTCTAAAGGTGTCAAATTCCCAATACGATACACCATTTCTTCTATTTGGGTATCCGTGAAGCTTTGTTGCCAGTCACTGTTTGGTGATTCAGGCAAGATGTGTTCAATAGAAAAACTATCTTCGTTCACCTCTATATGTGATGCATCTGCCTCAAGCTTGCATAAAATATATCGTACTAATTTCTTCTTCTGCCCTTTTGTAGAAATTGAGAGTAAAGAAAAGTCCTGCAAGAACTTCTCGTCTGAAACATATACTGAGCGAAGATTATCAAATACCTGTTTGGGGTTGGTTATTTCACCATTTGTGATCGAAATTGCCACCTTATTGTAAAGGGTTTCTAATTCATTAGGATTTAGACTGCTAACAACGGTATAGCGAAAAGAAAGTACACACACAAGTTTTAGTAGGCGAGTAAAGTCTTCAGAGGAAAACCTCTCGTATGCAGCAAATAAAGCTGGATAAGCTTGCTTTACGCGGAACAACTCAAGTTCGCGAATATATGGGCAGTTTTCTGGGGTATCTTGCCAGAATTCATCGTTAGAATTACCGAGAGCAATAAAAAGACTGCTATAATCTTCAAGTCGACCAAGTAATTCAAATGCTTGTTGACCATCCTTGACAGATTCACGAACTATTTTGAATAGTCTTTCCCGTCTCACCCTGGTTTGTTTGAGACTAAGATAATACCGAAGAAATTCAGGGAACTTCTCCATTTGAACTGTATTAATAATTCTTCTCCACTGTCTCTGCGCTTCTTGTAAATCGTCTGGATCCTGAAATAGAGAAAATAGGTAATTCTTCAGTAGATCTGTTGAACTTAGTTCTATGCCTCTAGCATTCAACGTCTCAAACACAGTATAAGCATTTAATTCATCTTCAACATTAATCTGAATAAAAAGTAGTCG
>JANWZG010000508.1 GCA_025054735.1 Cyanobacteriota bacterium
TTCGAGGATTGTATGATGCAGCCTTAGAGCAAGGTACATCGGAAGTGGGGGGAATTTTACTCAGCCCCAGCAAGAAGTACACATTAGGCATGGTGCCACCGTTGCTGGCATCCCAGTGGTATTCCCTGCGAGATCAGGCCCTGAAGCAAGGCATGTTACTGAGCGAAGCAGACCTGTACTGTACGGTATCCTACAATGACCATCGGGTCAGCCCCAGCGATCGCCAGCTTGTTCGCCAGTTTCTCAAGCGGTGGAAACATCCCCTAGCCAATTGGTTCAGCAAGGGAGATGTAGCCGCAGCATCCACCATCGACCAAATTAATAAGCTCCGCAATATGGCCGCCCATGCAGAAAATTTTCTGTACGACTGGCAATTTGAACTGCTCCGGCAGTTAGTAGTAGGTGATGCTACGAAAGCAGGCATTTTGCAGGCCCTAGTGTAATACAGATGTATTATGGGTGTAATATGGGTGTCACAACACTGCTCACACCTCCCAAACTACCCCTGAACAGGGTAATGTTAAGGAGCAGGTTACGTCCTGTCACCTTCAGGCCACATCATTACGCCGTTAGTCTATGCCCGCCCTTTCCCTGCTTGCTGCCGCTAAAATTAACCTCTATCTAGAGATTTTAGGGAGCCGTGCTGATGGCTACCATGAGCTGGCTATGGTGATGCAGAGCGTAGGATTGTGCGATCGTATTGACCTGCGCCTGTTAGGTCGAGATGCCTTTACCATCACCTGTGACCATCCCGATATTCCCCACGATCAGCGCAACCTAGCCTACAAAGCCGCCGAACTTATGGCCCAGACCTTTCCAGATGCCTTTGCTCGGTATGGGGGTGTGGCTATCACCATTCATAAGCACATTCCAGTAGGGGCGGGTTTGGCAGGCGGCTCTACTGATGCAGCAGCGGTTCTCGTGGGGATCGACATGCTGTGGAACCTAGGACTGACACAGGGTGAGTTGCAGGTGCTGGCGGCTCAACTGGGTTCAGATATTCCGTTTTGTGTGACGGGGGGCACGGCTCTGGCTACGGGGCGCGGTGAGCAGCTATCCCCCTTACCAGACCTGGACAATGCCTGGGTGGTGTTAGCGAAATATCGCTCTATTAGCATTGGCACAGGCTGGGCTTACCAAACCTATCGGCAACAGTTTGAGGCATCGTACCTAACGACAGAATCAGCCCTTGTAGACCGTCACCAGCAAGTACGGTCAGGTGCAATGGTGAGGGCAATTAGCAAGCGTGATGTGACGACGATCGGACAATTGCTTTACAACGACTTTGAAAAAATTGTGTATCCAGCCTATCCTCAACTCCAGCACCTGCGAGACACCTTCGCCAAGTTTCCAGTCTTGGGAACGCTAATGTCTGGTTCTGGCTCGACGGTGTTTGCCTTAGTTGCTAGTCAAGCCGAGGCAATGCAAGTTCAAGCTGGGATGCGATCAACCATTCCAGATGCTGATTTAGAGCTATGGTCAGTCCCGTTGACCAACACTAGTATTCGTCTGGTGGATGATGAATGATTGCTCCTAGTGGTAGATCATGGCATGATTGCCGTTATTGGGTGAACCAAGGGACATATGAGTAATGCCTTTAGCAAAGGGGTAGTGACCCATGACTAATGATGAGCAATTGACCACGACCAACCTTCAAGCCCCAACCGACCAGCCGATGAGTGTGTGGCGGTGTCTCAGCGGGGCTGCGATCGCGGCTGTATTTGCCCTAGGGCTATATGGACTGACCAGCGCGATCGCCCAAGCCTTCGCTAGCCATCCGTTGCCGACCACTAATGTTACAGCGCAGAATATCAGTGTAGCTGTACGTACCTTGGTGATTGGTATCAGCACCCTGGGGACAGGTATTTTCGCCATCACAGCCCTGGGACTGTTGGGACTGGCACTGCAACTCATAATCCAGCGATTGCGACTAGGTGTTAGAAGCCATGAGTCTTGAGAGTCAGGAGGACGATCGCCAGTATGCACCTGCCACCCAGCGCAACCGCGAGGTGATTTTGGAGGTTTTACAAACCGTATTGCCACCCACAGGTACTGTACTGGAGATTGCCAGCGGCACGGGTGAACATGCTATCTTTTTTGCCCCTCGCCTGCAACCCCGGCAATGGCTACCCTCTGATCCTGACCCAGTGGCACTTGCCAGCATTGCAGCATGGCGAGCCTATGCTCCAGCAGAGAATCTACATCCGGCGATCGCCCTGGATGTATTTGATAGACCCTGGGTAGTGGAACGGGATGAGCGAACAACGATATTGCCTACTCTGGATCTACATCAATACCCGATTACGGCGATCGTTGCTATTAACATGATTCACGTTGCCCCTTGGACTGCTTGTGAAGAGCTACTGGCGGGAGCACGTCGCCTGTTGCC
>JANWZG010000509.1 GCA_025054735.1 Cyanobacteriota bacterium
CCAAGTGTCGCGGCAAACGGTTGCGGTTTAAGGCACTGAATTCTTTAACTTGGTTGGCAACCGAATCTTGATGCTCTTATCGGCTGACCTATCGGCTGAAAGATGCAGAGAGGTTGAGCAGGTAGTTTGTGGTTGCCAATCAGCTAGTCCTAACTTGGATAGTTGGATCTTGGTTGAGTTGTTACGGGGTGCCCGTTGGGTACCCCTTATTTTTTCTCAGGTTTTTCCAGCAGCTTAACGGCAATTCTCTATTGACAATTGACGCTAGTTCTCTACGGCTAGGCTACACTTAGAATTCAAGGTATGCCACAGAATGGTAATTGACGGGTTGTAGGTCTAGCCGATGACACACCAGCAAAAACGGCTAGCTGTAGGACTAGCAGGACTACTGGTAATTGGCGGACTGGCTTTGGTTGCCATCTGTCAGCTAGTAGTTGAAGGGCTGTGGTTTCAAGAATTAGGCTATCTTCAGGTATTCTGGCGGCGGCTTCAAGTCTTAGTTGCTGTGGGGATCGTTGTACCTAGCATTAGCCTAACGTTCCTGTCAGGCAATCTAGTGTTGGCAAAGCGGTGGAGCAGGGTTAACCGATCGCAGCCGTCCCACCCCTTACCTGGGGCCATGGGTTTGCGATGGTTACTGGTCACCAGTAGCAGCCTAGCCTTGGCCTTAAGTGTGCTCTGCGTCTACTACAGTCAGCTTGCTGTTGTCTCTTGGCGAGGCATGACGGCCCAAGATGACTCTCTGCCGACCATTTTAGTATCAGCAACTGCGGGCCAACTTTGGCAGCTAGTACAATCTCTGTCAGCCCAGCCGTGGCAGTGGGCATTAGTAGGGCTGTTGAGCTTGGCTATGGTGTTATGGCCCTACTTCGTACTATCTATCATGGCTATACTGCTTAGCCTTGGTCTAGCGGGCATCTTCATTAGCCGCTGGGACGCTGTAGCCCTCTATTTTCACCCACAACTGCTGCATCAAACTGAACCCCTGTTCCATCAAGACATTAGCCTGTACCTGTTCAAGCTGGGAATCTGGGAGATGTTAAGTTTCTGGGCGCTAGCCCTGACGATCGTAGCCCTACTTATGACCAGTCTGGTTTATATAGTGGCTAACAATACCCTCAGCCAGGGTAAGTTTGCAGGGTTTTCAATCCAGCAGCAACGTCACCTCTATACCTTGGGTGCTAGCTTAGCGCTAGCGATCGCCGTTAGTTATTGGTTGTCTCGCTATGAACTCCTGTATTCTTCACGGGGAGTTACCTATGGAGCAGGCTATGCAGACGTGAACGTGCAATTGCCCGTCAACACACTGATGACGGGGTTAGCCGTTGCGATCGCCCTGCAACTAGTTTGGTGGGCAATCCGTAGCCAGCCCCAGTCAGCCTTACCTCAGCCACCATTACGTCGTCCTGTAACCACAGTGACTACAGCCTACCGTCAGACCAATCGTCAGCGTGCCCTACCTAGACTGACTGTCCGCTCGGTAGTGATTGGTTTTCTGGTAATAGCTGTCTCACTAGGCCATTGGTTACCCTCCATCACTCAATGGCTAATCGTGCAGCCCAACGAACTAGAGCGAGAACAGCCTTACATCTTGCGCAATATTGCGTTGACTCGTCAAGCCTTTGGTTTAGACCGCATTGAGGTGAGAACCTTTGATCCCCAAACCAACCTCACCTTCGCTGACTTGCAACGTAACACCCCCACAATTCGCAATATTCGGCTGTGGGACACTCGCCCCCTGCTCGAAACCAATCGGCAACTCCAACAAATTCGCCTATACTACAAATTTCCTATTGCTAATATTGATCGCTATCGCCTTAAGCTCCCTGCTAGCCAAGGCACTGGCAATGTAATTGAGCGTCAACAGGTAATCATTTCAGCCCGCGAGTTGGACTTCAATGCCTTGCCCCAAGCGGCTCAAACCTGGGTTAACGAACACCTCATTTATACCCACGGCTATGGCTTTACCCTCAGCCCAGTAAATACTGTTGGGCCAGGTGGTCTACCAGACTACTTTGTCAAAGACATTGCTGGAGCTACCGAAGCTGAGAGCGGCAGTCTATCAACTGCCAACGAAGGTATTCGCGCTAGCATTCCCATCGGTTATCCCCGCATCTATTACGGAAACCTGACTAATACTTACATCATGGCTCCCAGTCGTGTGCAAGAGCTAGACTATCCCAGTGGCAATACCAATGTCTACAACACCTACGACGGTTCAGGGGGAGTACCGATTTCTTCCCTTTGGCGACGCTGGTTATTTGCGATTTACCTGCGAGACTGGCAGATGGTCGTGACTCCAAATTTTCAACCCAACACTAAGGTATTGTTTCGCCGTAACATTCTCCAACGGGTTGAGGCGATCGCCCCATTTCTTCGCTATG
>JANWZG010000510.1 GCA_025054735.1 Cyanobacteriota bacterium
TGGCGGCGTTTATATTGGCATGGGCGCACATCATATCGTGGCAAACCCTGGCACAATTACGGGCAGTATCGGCGTGATTCTGCGGGGTAACAATTTAGAGCGTTTGCTTGATAAGATTGGCGTATCGTTCAAGGTGATTAAGTCTGGCCCCTACAAGGATATTTTGTCCTTTGATCGGGAACTAACTGCCCCAGAACAAGCAATTCTTCAGGAACTCATTGATACAAGCTACCACCAGTTTGTACGGACAGTTGCAGATGCTCGCAATTTGTCGGTGGAGGCTGTCCAAAATTTTGCTGACGGACGCATTTTCACTGGTGAGCAGGCGTTAGCCCTAGGCATAATTGATCGGCTTGGCAGTGAAGATGATGCCCGTCGGTGGGCGGCTGAGCTAGTGGGCTTGGATCCAGATAAAACTAAGTGCGTCACTTTAGAAGAGCGTAAACCTTTAGCACGCCGACTATTATCAAATAGAATCGCAAACAATCGTAACAAATACCTACCGGCTGAATTCGTGACTGCCTTGGATTGGATAGAATTTGAACTGGCGACCAATGGTATGCCGTTGTGGCTATATCGTCCTTAGATAAAATCTGGAGGCTTTTTCAACGTGGAGTGGCGAGTGCGGGCAATTCGTGGCGCAACAACAGCAGAGGCAAACTCAGCGATCGCAATTCGTGAAGCTGTAACCGAGCTGTTGGATGAGTTAGAAACATGGAACCAGCTAGATCTGGACGAGGTGATTAGTGTAACTTTTTCAGCAACTCGTGATTTAGATGCGCTCTTTCCAGCGGCTGTAGCTCGTGAACGCCCCGGCTGGTCAGCTATTCCTCTCTTAGATGTACAACAGATGCACGTTGAGGGCAGCCTAGAACGCTGTATTCGCTGTCTAATTCACTTCAACACACCCAACCCTGCAACCTCTATCTACCATCCCTACCTACGGGGGGCCGTGATTCTCCGGCCTGACCTAGCTAATCATCATCAGTCTGGTACGTTACTACAAACCATCAGCCTCAAGCATTCCCTGGCCACCAAATGATCCGGAGGATCCGGTTGACCAGCAGTTACTCAGCATTACCCACTGCCTAGGACTAAGGTCTTCGGCGCGGGCAGTTGTGGGAATGTCTAGTTGGGCTAGAAGCTGGCTAAGATGGTCTCGTTCTATCTCGCCCTTGAGATTATTGCGCAGCATCTTGCGTCGTGTAGCAAATCCCAAGGTCACGAGACGTTGCAATAGAACTGGATCGGCGGCCGCCAATTCAAATCTGCGAGGACGCAGGCGAATCACAGCAGAGTCTACCTGTGGTGGCGGAGAAAAGCTTTTAGCGGGCACAGAACAGATTAGTTCACAAGCTGCTAAGTACTGTACCCGCACGGACAATGCTCCATAAACTTTGGATCCAGGTCTGGCACACAGACGCTCAGCAACTTCCTTTTGCACGAGCAACACGATCGTCTGGTAGGGGCAAGGTTGTGGCTTGGCAATTGTGCCCAACAATCGCTCTAGGATAGGCCCCGTGATGTTGTAGGGAATGTTAGCTACAACCTTATTAGGATCCTGAAACAGAGGATATTCCTGCAAAAGAGAACCCAAGTCGAGGGAGAGGAAGTCTCCTTGCAGCAGCAGAAAGTTGAGATGCTGGCCTAGGGTTCGAGTTAAAAGTTGACACAAATCCCGATCAAGTTCCACAGCTAGCAGAGACTTTACCAACGGCAAGAGTCGGCGGGTCAAGATACCTGTGCCAGGGCCAATTTCTAAAACGCAATCAGTATTACACAACTCAGCCGCTGCTACAATTTGCTGCAAAACCTGCTCGTCTCGTAACCAATGTTGTCCAAACTGCTTGCGTGCTTTGATAGCCATTTGTTTATTTTGGGTATGATTAATTATTTTAAACCTGTGAAATATTGAAATCTAGAGTCACCTGCTCCCCCAGATTATGGATACATTTGAGAAGCTGACGGAACCAAAATACTGGCTACTAGGTATCGCCACCATCCTGATTGCTTTGCATTTGACTGTACTAGGCAAAACAGATGATTCAGAGTTGTTTGCAACCTGTGTCCTGTTCTGGATTGTGATTATCTCCCTAATGTGGGACAAGCGCACCTCCCTTATCTTGGAAAGTGACACTATATCCACAGTTCTAGGAGCATTGCTAATTGGGTTGGTTCTAGTCAGAAGCTTGCAGCCTGATGGTTATCACATTCGCGTTGCACCGTTTGTATCAATGTTGGGATTAGGGTTGATGGCCTCTGGGTTCAAGGGGTTACGCCAATATTGGAAAGAGCTAGTCATTCTTAGCCTATTGATGATATCAACATTTCTTAGCATTGCTCTTCAAGTGATTGATTTGACAACACAAACCGCAAAG
>JANWZG010000511.1 GCA_025054735.1 Cyanobacteriota bacterium
AGGCGATCGCTGAGCACCTGCATACTGCCGTGGAGATGGTATAGGCCAAAGGGAGCTTGGGACAGGGCTAAGGCTGTAGCTGCATAGAGCAGGGCTGTTTCCTCGGCATCTACCTGGGAATAGAGCTTCAATTGCAGGTCTAGAAAAGTTCTAAGGCGACGATCGCCCGCTAACCCATAGCCCCGTAGGGCATCCCCAACCGTAGAGAAGGTGTGGGGCATGGTCAACAGTGTGTCAGGCCGTACTGCCCGTACCAGTTGCCACAGATCCCAGAGGTTGCGCGGCGGCAATACTGGATCACGGGACTGAAATGCCCAACTGTAGCGAAACAGGTCGGCCATGAACTGCCAAAAGGGTTCACTGCCGGGGAACTGGCGTTGACGCTCTGCCTGCCACCGCTGGGGATCGCGCCAGACGTTAATCGGTGTTGTCTCTCCTGGCAAATAGACTGCACAGGCAGGGTCACACGGGGTTGCTGCTGGCAAGGGCACACCTAGTTCTGAGAAAATGCGGTGGTGAATGCCGCCCGGCTCTAGCCCTGCTACTTGAGTTGCTCCTACATCAAAGGTGAATCCCCGCCGTTGAAAGGTGGACGCACAACCACCAGGCACCAGGGCTTGGTCAAACACCCGAACGCGATAGCCCCGGTGAGCCAATAGAGCTGCCGCCGTCAGGCCGCCAATGCCAGCCCCAATGACTACAACCGACTGGTCGCTAGGACTAGATTTATGCCTAAGCATATTGTTACAAATTCGTTACATAGCTTTATTTTAATGGATTGCCGCCCAAATCCTGGGCCGAAGGATGGGAATTTTTATCCATTGGTTATAGTGTGTTATGGTGTAATTCTGTGATTAGCTTCTCGCATTCATCCTATAGTCCCACCGTGAGCACGATCGCCCCACCTACACCCATTACGATTCGGGTAGCTCAATATCGGGATTTGCCAGGGTTGGCAACTCTGTTAGTAGATAGCTTCCATTCTCACCATGGCTTCTTGCGGCTACTGAGACCAATTTTGCGGCTAGGTGCTCAAGAAGATCTACGTCTGCGCCTAGGACGAGCTTCTTCCTCCTACTTGTGCCTAGTGGCTGTTACGTCGGTGATGACTCGCCCAGCTACCCTGGGGTCAGCTCCTCGCGCTCACGAGCAGGTGGTGGGCACGATCGAACTCACGGTGCAAACGGCTGCCCCTCGGCACAGTCACCAAGGGCAGTACCTCTATATCTCCAGTTTGGCCGTTCATCGCCATTACCGCCGCTGTGGCATCGCTCGCCAGCTTTTGGTGAACTGTGAAAAAACAGCTCGAATCATGGGATTTTCTGACCTGTACTTGCATGTGATAGAGGGCAACAAACCTGCCCAAGCGTTGTATCAGCGTATGGGCTATCAACTAGAGCGCTACGACCCAGACCTGTTAGCGCTGCTTCCTGGCCAACCCCAGCGTCTGCTCTTGCGCAAGCATTTGCCGAAACTGTCTCCTACAGCCGCTACTCCAGTCACTCCCTAGCTCAGGTTCCCTAGCCCTTGACGCAGATAACCTGCTTTAACGGTGCCGCCAAGTCTACTAATCAGCCTGAGAAGCCATTACCAGCTCGATCGGCTTGTAAGCACCTGGAATTTCGCCGATGATGCTCTCGTTCTTGCGACATGCCACCCCAGCCGTCTAAAGTCGGAATTTACTCCGATTCCTAGCGGATACCTATCTCAAACTTGGACAAAAAGAAAAGGCCGTTGCTTGTTTAGAAGCAGCAGCCAAACTAGCTCAGGACACTGAGTTTGAGTTTTTCTACCATCATGCGCTGGCAAAGTTAGCAGCAATCCAATGAGGATTGAACTCCTTACTTATGAGCTTGGCGATCGGCTTGGTGATCACCCATTCCCCAACCGAGGGCGTAACCTGTAGTGCCGATAGTGCCAATAGTCTTGCAAAATTTGCCCATGATCGAAACATAACGGTGTGGGCATCGCCCAAGGTTCAAACACCCCCACAGCCTTGGCATCATCATCTGCCTGGGGGTTACCGACAGCCGTTGCCAAGAAGACGACGCTCAAGGTATGTTGGCGATCGTCGCGGTTGGGGTCAGAGTAAACATGAAACTGCTCAATCAGGGTAACCTGTAGTCCGGTTTCTTCCAGGGCCTCGCGACGGGCAGCCGTTTCCACAGACTCACCGTAGTCCACAAATCCCCCCGGAATTGCCCAGCCATAGGGAGGATATTTACGTTCAATCAGCACGATCGGGCGCTGGGGACGATCGATCAGCTCAATGATGATATCTACGGTTGGCACAGGGTTACGGCAACTCATGCTAGGACTCTGTTACGTGTGGCTGTCATCTTCTGCGCGTGTAGTCTGCTCTT
>JANWZG010000512.1 GCA_025054735.1 Cyanobacteriota bacterium
TCGGTGGCTATCAACGACTCTCCAGGCTGCATCAGTGCTGACACTGGCGAAGCTGTCAAAATTGCTTGACAGTCGTTCAAGAATGCTTCTAACTGAGCAAGTTGCTCTAGGACATCCTGATGGTGCTGTAGGGTAGATAGCTGGTCAGGAGCATCTACTGTGCCATCATGGGGTGATGGTTCCTGATTCTTAGCTGTAGGTTGCTTCCCATGGTCTGCCGCTGCACGAGCAGCTATCGCCATCAGATGTTCCGCTAAACTCTCGGTTAGCTGCCCATCATGGGGCTGAGCCTGTCCGTTGCCAGTAGCTTCCTGAGAGGATAGGGTGTTCTCCGCTTGGTCGTGGGGATTGGGGGGAATGTCTACCTTTAGCACATCAGCTAGTCGAGCCAGTGATTCAGATACGTCTAGTGACCCTAAGCGAATTTCTGTTTTGACGAGGGGCGATGATGAAGAGGGCTGACTAGTTAACTGGTCTTGACTTGATGTGTAGAGGTCGATCGCATCATGAGCAGCCCCTAGAGAGGGGTCTGAAGATACTCCATTGTTCACATCACTGGTCACAGCGTTAGCGACAGATCGCGCAGACCAACCCGCTTCTGGGGCGGGCACATCAGCATTGCTCATGGCGTTGTCATCCATATTTGCAGGGTCTCTTTGCACTGGATTTGACGAATGTTAGCACTTGCGGCTGTAATCAGCCAACTCGTACTTAACTTTAGTAACATACAATCCTCAGATTGCGCATCTTTTCTAGGGTGATTCCAGGGTAGTTGCCATCTAAAGCGTCATGGTGAGCAGCATGATGGTAAGTTTGCCATTATCAGCAATCCAGCCAGCAATCTAGCCAGCTAGCGATCACCTCCCATATTACGGCTACGGATAGTTTGTAATAGACACGTCAGTCTTTGCTACGAACAGTAGGTTATATCACCAGCTTTTGGAGAGTTGGTGTAACAACTTTATACTAGCCATTTCGGGGACTCTACCTGCTCAGAGCAAGAACTCAAATCGTGATTACGAGCAGCCTGAATCAACAATGCAAGGAATTGGGACAGCTCGGAAGGTTGCTAGTGACAGTAACTTGAGTTACATTGACTGCCGGACTGCTATTAGTTCCTGTCGTAAATTACCGGGGTTATAGCCCAGGCTATAGGCCAGAGAACTGTCCATGGAAACATCAGGAGGGCGGGGTGCTGGCATGGGTACATCGGCTTGGCGGCAGGGCTTAATGTTGGCTGTCGTGAGGTTAAAAATCTCGACCAGCAACTGTCCAAATTCATAGCGAGATACGCGCTCCTTTCCCCCTAAGTGTAAGTAGCCTTGGACTTTTTCTAGGGCTAGCAGTAGGCCATGGCAGGCTGCTCTCGCGCTAATGGGGGTACGGATTTCGTCAATGAATAGCGTTAGCTCAGTACCCGATCGCAGCTTCTGCAAAAACGGCTGAAGAAAGCTTTCTGCTGGCGTTGCTACTCCAAACATCAACGGCATCCGACATACGGCTGTTTTAGGGTAACGAGCCAACATGCCCTGTTCTGCTAGCACCTTTTGTTCACCGTACACATTCACTGGGTTCACGGGGTCATCTTCTCGATAGGGAGGATGCAACCCGTCAAAGACCAACTCACTGGAGGTGAATACACAGGGAATATCTGCCTCTGCACAGAGGTCAGCAATGTGCCAAGAGGCCATCACGTTGATAGCATAGGCGGCCTCTGGCTCCAGTTGACAGAGATTGGGTTTTGACTGCGCTGCCGTATGGATTACGGCATCCGGTTGCACCTCGTGAAATAGGGTGGTTAATGCCTGGGTATCTGTCAGGTCAATGGCGACGATCGGGACTTCTAGCCCCTGACACCCATGACGATAGCTAGTGCCAACAACCCGCCACTGTTGCTGGGCTATTTGACACAAGTGCCACCCCAAAAATCCACTGGCACCGGTAACTAGTAGAGTTTTCATAGGGTGCATGTCACTTTTGCCCTTAACCTAAATCCTGCTGCCAACTTGGAAGAGAGACTTTGAGATGGCTCGGCTCCCCTGCTCCCTAATCCCTTGTTTGCAGGGAACCAAGGGGAACAGAGAGCGGGTCTGGGGGATGAGGGCCTGCGACGGTGACATGCTCTCATGTTCATGAGGCTGTAATGACATCAGCGATAGACTCAAGACGAATCCTCCCAAACATTATTCGAGATCGTCTGACATTGTAATTTCCTGCATTCCCTGCTCTTGGTCAATAAAGTCTTGAACTTTGATGCGATATTCCCGCAAAATTTCATCCACCCAGACTCGGTTTTCGCTGTTGGCACAGAGATGAATCAAAGGTTCTCCTGCATCGGGTAGCACGAGAATCCAACTATCGCG
>JANWZG010000513.1 GCA_025054735.1 Cyanobacteriota bacterium
GATGCTATTCCCTTTGAATCGGATTATCAGTACATGGCAACTCTGCACGATGCGGAGCCTCGAATGATATATGTTAAAGGCTCAGTGGAGGCGTTGCTCAGTCGCTGTACCCAGATGCTAGATGCTCAGGGACACCCAATCGCCCTCGACCCTGGCCAAATCAAACAAGAGGTAGACACCATGGCAGGTCAAGGGTTACGAGTATTAGCGTTTGCTCAAAAAACAGCACCCACCTATCAGCACGCTATCGACCATGAGGACGTTGCCACTGATTTAGTGTTTTTGGGACTACAGGGCATGATTGATCCACCCCGTCCAGAGGCGATTGCTGCGGTTCATGCCTGTCAGTCAGCGGGTATTCAAGTCAAGATGATTACAGGCGATCACATTGCCACAGCACGGGCGATCGCCCAACGAATGGGCATTCAAACGGCTGCTGGGGTAGTCGCGTTTGCAGGGCAACAGTTGTCTACTATGAATGCGCAGGAACTCCAGCAAGCAGCCGTGGAAGGCTCTGTGTTTGCTAGGGTTGCCCCTGCCCAAAAGCTGCAACTGGTAGAAGCCCTCCAAGCCCAGGGAGAGATTGTAGCGATGACAGGCGATGGGGTCAATGATGCCCCGGCCCTCAAACAAGCTGATATTGGTATTGCCATGGGCAAAGGGGGTACAGAGGTAGCGCGAGAATCGGCTGACATGCTGTTGACTGACGACAACTTTGCTTCCATCGAAGCTGCTGTGGAGGAAGGACGCACCGTGTATCAAAATCTGCGGAAAGCGATCGCGTTTCTGCTGCCCGTTAATGGTGGCGAGTCCATGACGATTTTGATCAGTGCGCTGTTGGCGCGAGAATTGCCGATTTTATCCCTACAAGTCCTCTGGTTAAACATGATCAATTCCATCACCATGACGGTTCCCCTTGCCTTTGAACCAAAATCCCAAGGGACAATGCAGCAGCCGCCCCGCAATCCCAATGAACCCCTGCTAACCCCAAGATTGCTCCGCCGCATTCTAGTGGTGTCAGTCTTCAACTGGATTTTGATTTTTGGGCTGTTTGAATGGGCCAAATCTGCAACAGGAGATGTAGCAGTAGCCCGAACCATGGCGATTCAAGCCCTAGTTGCTGCCCGCATAGTCTATTTGGTTAGCATTAGCCAGTTGGGGGTGACTATTGTTGACTATGTGCGTGGTCGCACCCGGGCGATCGCCAATGCCTCTATGGTCATGGTGGGGATTGTAACCGCAGTCATCCTACAACTGCTCTTTAGCCAGTGGAGTGTGATGAATACCCTATTTGCCACAGCTCCCTTGACTGGGCATCAATGGCTAATTTGCCTGTTGCCTGCAATACCCATGATTCCAACCGCCCTTTTGGCTAACTGGATTGATCCTCCCCAAGCTGTAGCCCGAAAGCGGTGAGGAGGAAGCAGTTACGGCCATGGTTTACTGAGTATCTCCATTGCAGGCTCCTCATAGCCCTTACCCTAGTTGAGGGTCATCAAAAGCTCAAGAAAATACCGATACTGTTGTGAACTCTGGCCGTTGTGCGGGGGGAACGATTGAGAATCTGTCCCCCCAAGTAAAGGGTAGTGGAGCTACCTCCGTCTAGGTTAAGGGCATCGACAGTTCCTAATTGCTGCATGATTTGGGCGAGTTCTGCTAGGGTTGGCCCTCTGCCGTTGACGCGGTGTTGTACTGTGACGATCGCCAAATTCCCATTGGGCAAGGTTGCGATCGCACTACGGACAGCAGCCTCGGTAATGAAAGCATTACTAAACTGTTCTCTGGCTGCATCTAGAACAATTTGGCCCCCTTGCAGTAGCAGTGGCCCCCCGCCCACAATATGGGGATAGTTCTGAAACTCCGGCGGCATCGTTGTGCCTGTAAGTTGGATGATCGTTCCAGGGGGCAGGGCATTGGCCGCCGTGCGGTACGATCGCGCCACCAACAGATAGCCATCGGCAGGCAGAGGAATGGCATTGTCACCAGCTTTGCCCAAGGTTTGCTGCCCAACCACTTGGTTTCTAGACACAGTGATGACCACCTCATTGTCAGTCAGAGGGCTGTAGGTATTGCCCCACGCCAGAGTATAACGAGAAAGCCCAGCTTGGACGTAGCCACTGTCGGTATGCAGCAGGGGAAAACTCTGACCAGTATTGGTGGTGATGGCTTGTGATAAGGAAAGGCGATTGATCATGACCGTGCCATCATTACCCCAAGCGATCGCCCCTCGGTTCAAAATTGGGCTGGAATACCACACACCGTCTCGACGAATGGCTCCCAAGGGGGAGTAGGTGTTGCGACTAAAGAACCCACCATTGATGGCCGCAATGGCTTGCCACCGCCGGGCCATAGTTAGAACTG
>JANWZG010000514.1 GCA_025054735.1 Cyanobacteriota bacterium
GGATAGCTGGGGGCCTGCTTTTGTATTTGAGACTACCCTTGCACTTACGGCTGGTTCCATGTTTGTCATGTGGCTCGGTGAACTGATTACCGAGCGTGGAGTTGGTAATGGTGCTTCCTTGTTGATTTTCATCAACATCGTGGCTGTCTTGCCCAGGTCTCTGCAAGAGACAATCCGACTCGCTAACGAAGACCGCAACATTGTGGGTGGCGCTATCCTACTGCTTATCGTTTTCCTAATCATGATTGTCGGCATTGTCTTCGTCCAAGAAGGTAGCCGACAAATTCCTATCATTTCAGCGCGTCGTCAGGTTGGGCGCAAGACTCAGCTAGAGCGCAAAAGCTATTTGCCGCTGCGTCTCAATCAGGGTAATGTAATGCCTATTATCTTTGCATCATCGGTTTTGATCTTGCCCGCTTTTCTGGCAGAGTCCTTCGGCAGTCCTTGGTTAATTCAGGTGGCTAATTGGTTGAATCCTAGCGGCTCCAGCCGATGGATATACGTGACTGCTTACTTTCTGCTTATTTTGTTCTTTAGCTACTTCTACACGTCTCTAATCATGAATCCGGTTGACGTAGCTCAGAACCTAAAAAAGATGGGTGCTAGTGTTCCGGGTATCCGTCCGGGACGAGCAACAAGTGAGTATATTGAACGGATTCTGAATCGGTTAACGTTCCTAGGGGCTATTTTTCTTGGTCTTGTTGCGATCGTACCTACGGCTGTCGAAAGTGCGACATCAGTAAGAACGTTTCAGGGGCTGGGTGCAACCTCGCTGCTGATTCTAGTGGGTGTGGCGATTGAAACGTCTAAGCAAATTCAGACCTATGTGATTTCTCAGCGGTACGAAGGAATGGTGAAGCAATAGTGGTACGAGTAATTTTTCTAGGCCCACCTGGAGCTGGCAAGGGTACACAGGCACAAGTTTTAGCAAATCTGGTTCAGATTCCCCATATTTCTACAGGAGAGATCCTTCGCCAAGAGGTCGCTCAGCAAACACCCCTAGGGCTAGAGGCTAAGACTTACATGGACAAGGGTGAACTGGTTCCTGATGCCTTAATTTTAGAGATGGTGCGTGGTCGTCTCAGTCAATCTGACGCAGCCTCAGGCTGGATCCTAGATGGATTCCCTAGAAATGTTAGTCAGGCTGAGTTCTTAACCCAGTTGTTGGCTGAAATTAATCAGCATTGCAGTGCAGCAATAAACTTGGATGTTCCAGAGCAGGTGTTGATAGCTCGACTTTTGGGCAGAGGCCGTGCCGATGATACTGAAGAAACCGTTCGCAATCGCTTAGTCGTCTACCACCAGCAGACAAAGCCTTTGTTAGACTTTTATCATAACCTTGGATTACTAGTTACCATCAACGGCGATCGTCCGCCTCAGGAAGTAACCGATGACCTAAGGCAGGTATTTACATCCCTAACATCACAAGTGTAGGCGGCATATTTGACTGGATTGTCAAGGAGTATATGCACGTTGCCAAGGGATTGATTTAGCAAATAGTTTAATAAGACTCTATAATTTTTGGTAAAACTCTATAATTTAATGTAAAGATTAAGTATTGACTGTGAAACACTTTAGCAAAGGTTGGTTTTGGGGGAATCACTGATTGTCTAAGCAAGACTTGATCGAAATGGAAGGCACTGTGACTGAATCCTTGCCGAACGCCATGTTTCGGGTTGATTTAGACAACGGGTTCAACGTATTGGCGCACATTTCCGGCAAGATTCGCCGCAACTACATCAAAATTCTTCCTGGCGATCGTGTCAAGGTAGAGCTAACGCCCTATGACCTTACAAAAGGAAGAATCACCTATCGATTGAAGAACAAAAAGTAGTAGCGCCTGGCAAGCTAGTTAGCTTTGCAGATTGCGTGAATTTTGACTGTCAAAGTCTGCCTAGTTTGTTAGCAAGCACCACAGAGACGACTGCCCCTTTTGTTAACTTAAGCTAGCCATACTCTTAAGCTAGCCATACTACGGGTTAGCATCTCCAAACTTGTATAAATGCTTGACAAGTTGCTAAATATTAGTTAATATACCAGTTTTGTATGATCATCCGACAAGGGGTACGATGAAGGTTCGAGCATCGGTTAAGAAAATGTGCGAAAAATGTCGTGTTATTCGTCGGCATGGGCGAGTAATGGTGATTTGTGCTGCCAACCCGAAGCACAAGCAGCGGCAAGGTTAGGTTCTAGTCCTTCGACCGAGTAATTGTCCATTGAGAATTATCAGCAGATGTAGATTATTGGGTGGTGCTAGAGAACTTGCTGTCTAAAAGTAACTGCTGTAGAGGATTGACAGTGATGACATCGTTATAACGGTTAGTTTAGCGTTCTGGTAGCAGGAAACATAGGAGA
>JANWZG010000515.1 GCA_025054735.1 Cyanobacteriota bacterium
GTTACTCTGTATTAGGTCATGGGACTCTGTGACAGTGGTAACGCAATCAGTAACACGATCGTAGAATTAGCAGTTCATGTCCTATCATCTTAAGAAAAATTCTTGCGAGAATCTAAACAAACTTGCTGCCAGTGCTGACATAGGGTACGATGCCCAAACAATCCGTGACTGCGATGCACAAATCTCACCCTACAGAGTCGTCTGCCCCTCTCACCGAGGTAATTCTCAGCCATCCTCAAACTGTGCTGGGAAACGTACACCTAGAGGGTATGCCACAGCCTGGTGCACACATCAACTTGCAAGGCAAGACATACCTAGTTTTAGAGCGGCATCATCGGTATCAATACAAAGCAGGGCGCTATCGGCTGTCAAGGATTCGCCTCTATGTTCAGCTTGTGCAGGATGTAGCAGAAAAAAGTCTTGTGAACGGACGGTGGGTTTTGGGGGACATCACCTGTCGATACAACGCTCGCTCGGAGCTGGTGCGCTGTGCTGTAAACCCTTCAGGGTCATGCAGTCAATGCCGATTTTATGAGCCGATAGCAGGCCATTCCTACGCTGCTGAAAAATCGCAACGTGGATAGCGTCATCAGCTTGCCAAATGTCGCAGCCTTGGCATAATGCTTGGGTAATGGTGTGAAGAGGTAACCACGATGTTAAGTTGGGAACATAGCCCCAGTATTGCTGCCATGCAATGCGAGCGAGCCTGGGTAGAAATTGATGTAGCGGCACTGGCGCACAACGTCCAGCAGATTCGACGGGTGTTGTCACCTCAAACAGGCTTGATGGCGGTGGTGAAAGCTGATGCTTACGGACATGGGGCAGTAATGGTGGCGAAAACCGTATTGCAACACGGAGCAACTTGGTTGGGTGTAGCAACGATTCCAGAAGGTATCGAACTACGGGAAGCAGGGATTAAAGCTCCGATTTTGATTTTGGGCGCGACCCAAACAGCAGAACAGGTACGAGCGATCGTCCGTTGGCAACTTCAGCCTACCCTATGCACGATCGCCCAAGCTGCCATGATGTCAGAGGCCATTGCCCATACCCCTAGCAGTCGATCGCCCCTTGCCGTCCACCTCAAGTTAGACACGGGCATGTCTCGTTTGGGAACTCCTTGGCAGCAAGCTCTGGAATTTGTGCAATACGTTCATAGGGATCCTAACTTGCATATTGCCAGCATCTATTCCCATCTAGCTACTGCCGATGACCCCGACCAAACTATCGTTCACCAGCAGCAGCAACGGTTCGAGACTGCCCTTCGTCAGATTCAGGCTGCGGGTATCCCTCTGCCTTGGTTACACTTGGCAAACTCAGCCGCAACTCTAACAGACCCTAGGCTGCACTACGACCTAGTTCGAGTTGGTCTAGCCATCTATGGCTTATATCCTGCTCCCCACTTAGCTCCTAGTTCTTCCACTAGCAGTACAACATCGACCTGTTTGCCACGGATTACTCTACAGCCTGTGATGCAGGTAAAGGCACGCATTACCCAGGTGAAAACGATCGCAGCGGGAACTGGGGTGAGCTATGGCCATCGGTTTATTGCCAGTCGGCCAACCCGTGTAGCCGTAGTGGGAATTGGCTACGCAGATGGTGTACCTCGCAACTTGTCTGGACGCATGACAGTCTTAGCGCAGGGACAACACGTACCCCAAATTGGAACCGTGACGATGGATCAACTCATGATAGACGTGACTGAAGTTCCTGATTTGCAAGAGGGGGATGTAGTCACACTGCTGGGCCAAGTCGGTAGTCAACGAATTTCTGCCGATGACTGGGCTGCTACCTTGGGCACTATTTCTTGGGAGGTTCTCTGTGGGTTTAGGCATCGTCTGCCTCGAATTGCAGTCAACTGTTATACTGCGCAGGCCACGGCTCATCTACTGTCTTAGGCCCTAACAAGTCATGGTAGGTTTGGGACATTCTCTCCATAGACCTAGCTGTCACCAAGCATCAAGTCCAAGATACCTATAGTTATTTGATTGCCCCTACCAACGCAGTATCTGTTGGCTTTCTCCATTGGTAACCTTGGCCTCAATATCTACCGACGTATGTCTGCTTTCTAGCTGCTGTCTGCACGGCTAGGTGCACTGACGAGGTCATAGTTGTAGTACTTGCAGTTAGCTTGGATAGTGACCAGGGCTTGTAATATTTCGGCATATGGAGCAGACTGGAGGTGCTGCTTAAGCAGAGTCATACTATGCGGACTACCAATCTGGCCTAAAGCCGCTGCTGCGCTCCTACGCACGGATGCGTCCGAATCTGCCAGCGCCGTGAGTAAGCCTGGGATTGCTCCCTCACTGCCGATTTGGCCTAGGGCCTCTGCTGCTCTCCGACGCACGGGTGCGTC
>JANWZG010000516.1 GCA_025054735.1 Cyanobacteriota bacterium
TTTAGTCATATTCACTCCTCTTAATCTATAGGTAGATCTATAGAGTTGTTTACAGAAACGTATTGTAAACTAAAAACCCTAGAAAGAGAATGATGATTAGTCCTGCTAATAGGAGTTCACAGTCAAAGTCATCACAGCAGTTCCCATCTAGCACGAGGGTAAAATCTCTTCTAGGTCATCTAGCCCAAGGCTGCTGCTGAACCAACAGCAGTTTCATAGCTACTGCTTGCCTTTACTAGGTATCCACCAATCCCACTTAGCATTATCGAGATGGCTAGTTGTCCACTTAAATTGGTTACTGAGGTTCTTGGTTAGGTTCTCTGGAACCATTGCGCCTAATCTCTATGGCTTGGCTAACCTCAAAAATCAGTACAAAGGGTCACCTTATCGACTTTTGCACGAATTTCTCTAGCAATTGCACCTGCCTAGGCGTAGTTAACCCTGAACTGCGAACCGTCAACTGTACCTCCGGTGGCTTTACAAGCCAGTTAGTTTGAATATCGACGAGTCTTACCCCCTGGAAGGTATAGTCATTTCAATTTAGGTTGAAACAGTTGCCCTTACCCTAACCCTTGTATCTTAATGACGGAGAGATAAACCATGAACCCTTGGATGCAAAACATCATGGAGACGCTCAACGGCGTGATTGCTCTCTCTCCTTCCCCCAAATCCTAGTTCCGTCGGTTGCAATGCAATGTTACACAGCAGCATACGGAAGCATCGCTCTAACCTAGTCTCAACTATACACCCAACACTTGGACTCGTTGAGGTTTTGCTGGACGAATGCGCGGGTCACGGCTAAACTGGCAGGCAAACGGAATCACATGATTGGGGCGATCGCTCACACCATCTTTATTGCTTACGCTTCCCCTAACAGCAAAACTCAAGCTTTTGCTCAAAGCCTAATGTCAGCAGAAAAATCTGTCGTCACCTTTGCTTGTTCTGGCAACTCATTGTTACACGCGCAAGGCATTATTGGTTTGGATATAGATGCGATCGTGCAATACTGCCTAAGTACTCAAGTATTGCACACCCAAAAAGCTGAAAGCTGTGATGGGAAGAGATAATGTTTGTCAACTCATAGATTGAGTGATGCCGTTTCTCCAAAAGCTGGCTACATAACGTATTAGTTCGCAGTAAGAACTTGTGGCCTTACTACAAGCCATCTGTAGTGACAGTTTAGGGAACTGTATAAGCATCGGCAAAGTCCCTCGGCAAGAGAATCGTGACACTACAACGCGCTGCACTTAACTGCCATGGGATTGGCTTTTAGCAGCCAAGATTATCTGCGGTGATTGAGCTAAGCCGTTATGCATCAAATTGCTGCGGTGACCGCGGATGACCCCTCAGCCGATCGGGCTTTTTCAGCTTGAATAGCAGCATACAAACGATTGAGGGCATTGATATAGGCTTGGGCGGAAGCCACGACAATATCAGTGTTAGCCGCATGACCTGAAAATGTCCGGTTGTTGTACCTCAGACGAATGGTTACCTCGCCGATCGCATCAATGCCTGCTGTAACAGACTGTACAGAAAACTCCGTTAGCTGATTAGGCACGTCCACAACACGGTTAATGGCTCGATAGACTGCATCCACTGGACCAGTGCCGATTGCTGCATCGGTCAACTCTTCACCCGTAGGAGTGCGCACAGTTACTGTTGCCGTTGGGCGAGTATTGTTCCCGCAGGAGACCTGCACCAACTCGAGGTGGAACAGTTCAGGTGCTTGTTGGATTTCGTCGTTGACGATCGCCTCCAGATCCCAATCGGAAATATCTTTCTTCTTGTCGGCCAAATCCTTGAAGCGCAGAAATGCTTTGTTCAGCTCTTGATCCGACAGGTCAAAGCCCAACTCCTGCAACCGGGTGCGGAACGCATTGCGACCTGAATGCTTGCCCAACACAATCTGGTTGTCTAACAGGCCGATGGACTTGGCATCCATAATTTCGTAGGTGAGGCGATTCTTGAGCACGCCATCCTGGTGGATTCCTGACTCATGAGCAAAGGCATTAGCACCCACGATCGCCTTATTGGGTTGCACCATCATTCCCGTTAAGTTCGATACCAACCGTGAGGTTTTGTAAATCTGCTGCGTATCGATGTTTGTCAGTGGGGCTTCAGAATCGGCTGGTCGCCCCAAGAAGGGATTGAAGTAGGCTCGTCTTGTGTGCAGTGCCATTACCAACTCTTCTAGGGCTGCATTCCCAGCACGTTCGCCAATGCCATTGATGGTGCATTCCAACTGCCGAGCACCATTTTTCACCGCTTCTAAGAAATTAGCAACCGCTAAGCCTAAGTCATTATGCCCATGGACTGAAATGATGGCCTGGTCAACGTTGGGAACATTTT
>JANWZG010000517.1 GCA_025054735.1 Cyanobacteriota bacterium
TGCCTGTTCTTCCATGGGTTCACAGCCGCACCTCACCAGTTTATTCCCATGAGTCAGATGTTTTTTAAGGCAGGTTATAACGTGATTGTGCCCCTCATGCCAGGACACGGCCAAGCAGGGCAGTGGGATAAGAGCAATCCACCCCCGTTGCCAACTAATCCTGCCCAATATCAAGACTTCGCTCTCTACTGGCTACAAATTGCTCAACTGCTAGGGAGACGGGTCATCGTTGGTGGCTTGTCTGGGGGAGGCACCTTAGCAGCTTGGTTGTCGCTGTATTGTCCCAGAGCTATCTATCGAACCATTTTGTTTGCGCCGTTCCTAAGTAGCAGCAACAAAGTTGTTGATTTGTTTGTCAAGTCCTTTGATGGCTATTTTGAATGGACACAGGCATCAGCTTATGAGAGAGTTCCAGCCAATATCTTTGGCTATTCTGGATTTGCTCTGCCTGCCTTGCGGACATTTTTGGTGATGGGGCAAACGGTCTTGCAGGCTGCCCGATCGCAGTTCTCACCACCGTTGTTCATCATTTCCAGCGAGTGTGACGAGGCAGTAGGCAACTATGACCACAAGACTCTATTTGACAGGCTAATTCAGCGCCAACCGATGACATGGAAGCACTGCTTTAGTCGGGCCTTGGCTATTCCCCACACGATGATGACAAAGGCAGAGGGCAATCAGTGGGAGAACTTGCTAAATGTTATGGTCAAGGCGTTTGTGCAAAGCAATCTGACCTGGGCAGAACTAGAAGAGATTGGCTTTCGGATGACTAGAGGCAAGACGTTCAAGGCTGTGATAGCAGAACTGGGGTTGCAGCAGAATGTCTCTCCGGACATGCCTGCTATGATGACCATGCTGGACAAGCGGGCGATCGTTGAAGCTCGTAACTCTACCCACAGACGGCACTAGCTCTCCAAACCAGGAGGCAATGCTTCTCCGCAGTGACTATGGATGTGAATGATACGCTCCCACAGCCAAGAGTATTGCTGGCGATAGCTGGGAATCAGTGCTAGGGGGCTAAGGAGGGCAGCCGCTGTAATATCCGCAATGCTGAGGCGATCGCCCACTAAGTAAGGAGCTTGCCATTGATCTGCCAAAAAGGCCAGGGCTTGGTCTAGGCGATCGCGGGCTAGGCTAACAGTTGCTGGATAAATGCCATACTGTCGACAGACAACTTGGATCACTAAGCGGTTAAAGGGTGATGTGTCCAAATAGCGCCCCTCGTTGGCTCGGAAGTGGTAGTAGACAAACCGTGTGGCTGTGCCGATGCTCTCATCCAACCAGTCTTCTAGTATCCTAGCCCGGCGTTGCAACTGGGGATCATCTGGAAGCAGTGGTGGTATGGGTTGTAGGGTCTCAAGGAAGGCTAAGATGCGGGTAGAATCGGCGATCGCGACTGGATGCCCCGGCAACTCTGGTAGTAACACCGGTAATGTTGTGGTTCCTGTGATTGGCTTTAGTCGCAAGGCATGAAGTCCTGGTGTCAGATTTTGCACTTGATAGGCCAATTGCTTGTAGCCTAAGGCTAATCGTGCCTTACGACAGTAGTGAGACGTGCTGAATTGAAGCAACAACATAGTGCTTGGTGTAGTGTGCAGTCGGTAGAGTGCTGGATAGACTGTACTGGATAGGGTTAGACCTGTGAGCGTGATAGCGGTTAGCCAACAGCAACATTGTCGGGATCGATGCCCAGCGATTGCAAGTAGGTTACCAATTGTTCAGCCCGATGTTGAGCTGATTCCTTTGCTAAGCGTTCCTGCTCTGCCCGCTGTTGCTCCCGTTCTACCGCTTGCTCATCAGGAGCTTGACTTGAAGCGGGAATGGTCACTAGGCCGGTCATGGTGGATCGCCTCTGGTTAACTAACCTGATTGTAAATCTTCATCATCTAGCTTCAATAACTGGCTAGTGGGACGCTCAATACTGGACTGTGGCAGCTTTATAATATTGAGGCGTTAACAAGCGACCTGAGACCTTGAAACCTAGAAGTTGACACTACATGAAACAACCAACCCTGGGGGTAAACCTTGACCATATTGCCACCATTCGGCAGGCCCGACGAACCGTAGAGCCAGACCCGGTAGCAGCCGCTGTCTTGGCAGAACTGGGCGGCGCTGATGGCATTACTGTGCACCTGAGAGAAGACCGCAGACATATTCAAGAGCGAGATGTGCAACTGCTACGCCAGATTGTCCGTACTCACCTCAATCTAGAGATGGCGGCAACAGATGAGATGGTGGCGATCGCCCTTGACTTGAAGCCGGATTATGTAACCCTAGTGCCTGAACGCCGGGAAGAAGTGACCACCGAGGGTGGACTTGATATTCTTGGGCAAACTGCCCGCATAGCCC
>JANWZG010000518.1 GCA_025054735.1 Cyanobacteriota bacterium
TGACGTTTTATCATCAAGCTTCAACGCTTCCAGCTAGCTACATAGCCCAGTAGTTTGTATTCGCAATAAGAGACTTAGGCTCTTGTTTCAGGCTATCTGTATTAACAGCACAGGTATCCAGACAGCCCTTACCTAATGCACTCTGTTGAGTACTTTATGTTGAGTACTTTAACTGCTGTGAGCAGACGGTAGATAGTAAACCCTATTTAATCTTAACTCTATCTTGATCGCGATCGCGCTTGCTGGAGATATTGCTCTGCTCTTGCAGCCCACTCTGGGTTGCCCTGAAGTGCAAACAGATCCCTTGCAAACTGCATCATCTTTTCTGCATCAGCATAACGGTTGAGACGCAAAAACACTAACCCAGCTCCATAATAGGCATTGGGATAGTTAGAGTCAGAGACTGCCGATAGGCGAAAGGATTCTAGTGCCTCTTCTAAATTGTTTTGAACAAACAGTAACTTACCCAGTTCATAGTGAGCTTCTCGATACCGACTGTTTAGTTGCACTGCTCTTCGTAGGGCTGCAATCGCCTCGTTAGTTTTTCCTTGCTGGGCGTAGGCAACCCCAAGGTTGTAGTGAGCTTCTGGTACATTGGCCTTAATTTGCACTGCCCGCTGCAAGGTCTCGATCGCCTCGCTAAGCTGATTTTGACGGATTAGCACTAACCCCAAATTGTAGTGAGCCAAGCCTAGGTTAGCGTCTAACTCCAGTGCCCGCCGTAAGTAAGCATTTGCCAGTGCTAAATTATTGCCTTCTAACAGCACTGCTCCCAAGTTGGCATAGGCCAAAGCAAAGTTAGGTTGCACTTGGGTCGCTTGATAAAAGGCATCCGCTGCTGCTTGCAACTTGCCCTGTTGCCGTCTCGCCAGCCCCAAATTGTAGTGGGCAGCGGCTAACCCTGGATTTAGGGTAACAGCTTGTTGAAATGCATTAGCAGCATCATTCAGCTTACCCTGTTGAATCAGTTGCAACCCTCGCCTCAGCTCATCTTCAGCAGTAGGTGCGCTTTGAGCCTGAGCGGTCGTCGTTGATAACCACACACTACTAGAAACGACTGACAAACCTAGGATTCCAACAACGATGCTAGGAGCTATTCTCCTCAGCAGCCATACAAAGTTGAACGCGATCGTAGAGACTTGAAACAGCATTGCCTACCCTAGTGCTGAAATAAATGTATTCCAGCCCGATATTATCTCTCACCTATCCTAACTGCTTCCTAGAGAAAATAGTCCGGTCTAGTCAACCCCAAATGATCAACAGATCAATCAGATCAATAGTTATTGGGCAATCCAGCACTTACCACCCAATCTTTTCCCAACTGAATTGTGACATCAGACTGCAAAATGCCAGTACTTTCCACTCGCACATCCCCCACATTCAATACGTCTCGCACTGCCTGAGCTATTAGAGCATTACCACTCTGGGCAACAACACGGGTAACAGATAACTGCTCTGTCCAGGGCTTATCTACGGATATATCGGTGTAACCTGCTCGTTGCAGCGTTTTCACTAGCAAATTAACAGCTTGACGATTGCCTGTGCTGTCTTGAATGGAGATCCGAACTTGGGATGGTTGCAGGTACGATCGCTGCTCAAAGCCCAGCCCAAAGTAGCGGGCAGTCATATCGCCAATCTTTGCATAGTTCGGCAGCCAGTAACTAGCTCCATATTCACCCGGAAGACTAAAGTCACCTGGTAGCAATAGCATTTGGGTGTTAGCCTTGCTGAGGCTGGCGCTAAACCCCACCAAGGCCATCAATTCTTCCACAGATAGGTTTGTGTCAATATGAGCTTGAATCACCTTGAGGATTTGGGGCAGCCGAGCGATCGTCGTCGGGTTCAGGGCCTGCTCCTTCAAAGCCCGAATCACCATCTGCTGACGTTGAATTCGCCCAATATCACCATTTTCGTCATGGCGGAAGCGCAACAGTTGCAAGGCTTGATTGCCATTTAAGCGTTGTTTACCAGCCTTAAGGTTAATGTAGAGATGTTGGCTATCATCCCGATATTTCATGTCATGGGGCACGTATACAGTTACGCCACCGAGGGCATTGATTAGTTTTTCAACCCCTTGGACATTGATGCGAATGTAGCGATCGATGGGAACACCCCCCAACAGCCTGCTAACCGTTTTAGCTGAAAGGGCTGGCCCACCGTAGTAATTAGCTGCATTCAGTTTTTCAATTCCATAACCCTCAATATCCACCCGGGTATCGCGAGGAAGGGAAAGAACGACTAGCTGCTGTGTGTCTGGGTTAAAGCGGATCAGCATCATTGTGTCCGTCAGCCCTTCCAGGGAGTTCACTAGGGCCTGGTAGGTATATTGTTGGGCTTCAGGGGGT
>JANWZG010000519.1 GCA_025054735.1 Cyanobacteriota bacterium
GCTTGCCCGATTCGAGACGATCAGCGGGTATGGGGAGATTTGTGGCTGTTCAAGCCAGCTGGCTCTGTCTTCTCGGAGGCTGAGTTGCGCCTAGTGGAACAGGTAGCTAGTCAATGTGCGATCGCCTTGCGACAATCTCGACTATATCAAGCTGCACAGGCCCAAGTCACCGAACTAGAGCGTCTTAATCGCCTTAAGGATGATTTCCTCAGCACGGTTTCCCATGAATTACGCACACCGATGTCCAACATTAAAATGGCGACGGAGTTGTTAGAGTTGCACCTTAAACATCTGGGGATCCTGCCGTCTGCGCCAGACAACACTGCGTCGTCGTTACCGGTTACCCGCTACTTTCAAATTCTGAAAGATGAGGGTAATCGAGAAATTGCTCTCATCAATGACCTACTCGACTTGGCACGACTAGATGCTAATACCGAACCGTTAGTGCTCCTCTCTATTGATCTCAAAACCTGGATTCCATCCTTGTTAGAGACATTTGTTGCCCGTGCTCAAGCTCACCAGCAATCCCTAACTATCCAGTTACCTGCTGACTTGCCGAATATCACTACAGACGCAATATACCTCCAGCGGATTTTAAGTGAGCTGTTGAATAATGCCTGCAAGTATACACCCATTGGGGAACGAATTTGGGTATCAGCAATGGCTACAGCTACCACGATCGCACTGCGAATCGGTAATTCTGGGGTGACTATTTCTGACGTGGAATGCGATCGCATCTTTGAGCGCTTCTATCGCATCCCTAATCATGACCCCTGGAAACATGGGGGCACAGGTCTGGGGCTAGCCCTTGTGAAGAAACTAGTGGACTGTCTTCAAGGGACTATTCATGCAGAGGCCGGTGCTAGACAACTTCAGTTTGTTATCCAATTGCCGATTTACCTCAACCTTCCATCAACATCGGCATATACCTAAACGTGTGGGCATCCAGACACACAGATACAAACATATTACAAACCTATGGATTGTGCTCACCAACGAGCATGGAGGGACTCGAACCCCCGACACCCAGAACCGGAATCTGGTGCTCTATCCACTGAGCTACATGCCCTTGCTGCTTTAGTATACTCTCTATCGATGGCATTTGGGATGGCTTTGAGCAGAAGAAACCATTGCTGTCCAAGAACTTGCCCTAACGGCGAAAGAGATGCCAGCGCTCTAGCCATCTTCCACGGAGCGTATTCAAGCTGTAGCGATCGCGCAGCCACTGCTCGGCCCCTCGACGCAGCAAGTCATGGCAACTGGGAGAAACCCACGGCAGGGTTACCCAGCTAGAGATGGGACAACGCTGGTGAATTGCCAAGGCAATGGTGTTAATCAGCTCAACAGCCCCTGTGCCGAAGACTTCAGCCCCTAGAACATGGCCGCGACTGTTCACAACCAGGGTACAAGTTCCCCTAGGTTCACCAGAGTGATTGACCGATGACGTAGCCTGTACAGGCTGTTGGATCACATGGATGCGATGACCATAACGTGCTACGGCCTGTTGCTTGGTTAAGCCTACCCATGCTAGGGGTGGATCCGTACTGATAATGTGGGGTATGCACCTGTAGGTTGTTCTGTGAATAGGTAACAGCAACGCATTCTGAACTGCGATCGCTGCTTCGTGGAGACCCTGGGTGAGGGTATGCTCGCCGCTACAGGTATAGATGCGAGGATTGGCCGTTTGCATCCTAGCGTTGGAGCAAATCTGCATCTGGCGGAAACGAACCCCAACGGCTGACAGATTCAGAGACTCAATAGTTGGGCGATACCACGGAGTCACAACCACAGCATCAACAGTCAGCTTACGATCGCCGAGGTGAACCAATATCTGCTCGCCGCTGCTATCCAGTCGCTGAACTTCTGCACCTGTGATAATGCGAACTCCGTCAGCTTCTAGAGTTGCCTGTAGCCAGTGTACCGTGTCTACTATGCGTTCGGGCAATAGTGGACTCATTGCAGTGACAAGAGTAACCTCTAACCCCAGCCGTTGTAGTGCTTGCGCTAGGACAATTGCAGTCGAGTCATCTCCAACAATTGCAAGATGTTTGCGAGCGTTGCCTGCTGCTACCCAATCCCAGATGGTGTCTGGAGTTAGGTAGGGCACGGTTGCTAGACCATCAATGGCAGGGAGACTGGGATATTGCGACTGCACGATTAGATAAGCCCGCGATCGCAGGATTTGGTCATCAACACAAAATCGCAGAGGTCGCCGCCCAAACTGGCCTGATTGGTGAATTACGTGGATGCCTAACGCTGATAATGCTGCTAGGGAATAGTGGGCTAATTGAAGGTCTTCTAAGCCTTGGAACCATTGCTGGGCAATT
>JANWZG010000520.1 GCA_025054735.1 Cyanobacteriota bacterium
ATTATTGGATTTAGACAAGCACGAGGATCCTGAAACACCATTTGTAGGTGACGGCGCTGGCGCTGAAGCTGACGACGCGACAGCCTTGTGAGGTTCTGTCCTAAAAATTCGACTGTGCCTGCTGTTGGTCGCAGTAGATGCAGAATTGTTCGGCATAGCGTGCTCTTTCCGCATCCTGACTCGCCCACTAGCCCTAATGTTTCACCTGCGTAGAGGTCTAGGCTGATACCATCCACTGCTCGAATGGTTGTATCTTGACGAGATAGTAGACGTTCAAGCGGATTTATCTCCAACGTGAAGTGTTGATGGAGGTTGGTCAACCGCAATAGCGGCTTAGGAGAGGACGACTCAGCAGTCACATGTGGCTTTGATGACTGGGCAGTGGCTACCGTGGCTGAGAAGCTGGACATGTCAGCATTGTGGAGATGCAATGCCGATCGTAGCAATTGGCGAGTATAGTCGTGCTGAGGCTGGGTGAAAACCGTTTGTGTAGTGCCTGTTTCTACTAGTTTGCCCTCGGTCATCACCGCTATGCGATCGCAATAGTCGGCAATCATCGCCAAGTCATGAGAAATCAGCAGCAGAGCCATTTGTCGTTCATGACAAAGGCGGGTTAACTCCTGCAAGATTTGTGCTGAAACAGTTACATCTAGGCTAGTTGTTGGCTCATCGGCAATAACCACACGAGGATTTAGCAGTAACGCTAAGGCAATGGCCACTCGCTGTCTCATGCCACCACTGAATTCATGGGGATATTGATGCCAGCGACTTTTAGGAATTTTCACAGCCTCCAGGGTAGACACTGCCCGCTGTTTGGCTTGATGGCGAGAGAGATGAGGTTCATGCGCTCGTACCATTTCAATGCAATGCTCTCCGATTGACATCACAGGGTTCAACCGAGTCATC
Source organism: Cyanobacteriota bacterium (assembly GCA_025054735.1). Classification (NCBI taxonomy): domain Bacteria; kingdom Bacillati; phylum Cyanobacteriota; species Cyanobacteriota bacterium. The sequence continues at coordinate 907 of JANWZG010000520.1, forward strand.
GGATCCTGAAACACTAAGCCCACTACTTCACCACGGTATGCTCGCAGTTCTGTTGGGGACAGCGCCAAAACAGACTTACCATCAAAGCAAATATCTCCCTCTACTCGACTGCCAGTGGGCAACAACCGCATGATGGCCCGTCCAACAGTAGATTTGCCTGAGCCAGATTCGCCCACTAATCCCAGTCGTTCACCCGCCGCCAACGACAAACTCACATTGTCTACAGCCCACGTTAGGGAACGATCGTTCAACTGAGGATACGATACGCGCAAATTTTCCAGATGTAGCAGGGGCATATCCAGTCGCCAGTTGTATGAATCTGTTGGCATGATTTTTAGTTTATTGAGTATTCTGGGTGAAGTTCTTGTCTGTTGTTGACATTTGTCACCCCATGATTAACTCTATCTCTCTCAAGCCTCGTTCCATCTTACTGTCTCTAGTCGCTTCACTTGCTGCCATTGTTTATGCAGGCACTATCTCCAAGCCAAGCTTTGCCCAAAGCAAGATTTACAATCCGATTCTTCTACAAGCAGGTACCCAAATTAGCGATCGCCTTACGTCTCAGGACATTCCTACAGGCGAAGGTGGTTTTGCCCGTGATTACATTGTGTCGTTAGCTGCTGGCGACCAAGTTGTTATTGATGTAATTTCCGAAGAGTTTGACACGATCGTGATCTTAATGGACACCAACGGTACAACTGTCGCAGAAAATGATGACGGCCCTGACGGTAGCACCAACTCACTATTATTTACCCGAATCACCAAAGCCGGTAACTACATTGTGCGCGTGAGAGCCTTTGGAGAAACTACAGGTGGTGCCTTCAAGCTAAAGGTAACTCGTCTCAAGCCTGTGTGAATCATCGCCTGTGTAAGCCATTAATCATTGAAGATCAATTACGAAGTCACAGCTACTACTTATATAGTACGCCCCATCGCCATAGCTATTCCCAATCATCAGACCTTTCTAGCCCGATATCCTGACGCACCTACTTTGACCCTGAAGAAACAATTATTCAGGCATCAACATCGGGTGCACACTCGCACGATGCCGAAATGGTAACTAACGGGTAGCGAACTGTGAAAAACCGCAACTTTTGGGAACTGGGTGAAAATGTCTTGTTACTTGGCACGGGCGTAGGCTCAGTGGCCTCAGTTGTCTCCCAACAGGCATTCTACGCCGCCGCACCTCTATCATTTTTGTTGCTACTAAACCTAGTTAATCGTCGCCGTTTTGAGCAAGCAACTGAACAAAATTTCACTTCAACAGTTTCTAAAATTGACCAGCAAGTTTCGGCTGAAATTAATTCACTGCGCCAACAAATCAGTTCTTTACCTACTCATGCGGAACTAGCTGGTATCAAGAGCACCATTACGCAAAAGCAAGATGAGGGGATAGCTAAGCTGCGTCGCGAAG